>CAJIZW010000001.1 GCA_905181985.1 uncultured Paracoccaceae bacterium
AAATGTACGTTTCAGTGACGGGGCTTAAGCCAAAGGGTTTTATTGGGCGGGTGCGTTTTTGGATTTTTATAACATCAGCATCCCTGAGTGCTCAAAAGGCTGAAGGAATATTGCTTTGTGATTTTAATTCTCGCAATGGATACCAGCATAAATTAACCGTTTGGGAAACCAAAGAGCATATGATGGCTTTCAGAGCATCGCCAGCCCATATAAGAGCTATTAAGCGTATTTCACAGATTGGGATAGGAAAAGTATTCGGATATGAAGCAGATTGCAGTCCAAGTTGGGAGGATGCGTTGTCTGAATTGGATAGAAATGGAAGTGAGTTTTGAGAGACCTTGGAGGCGAGTACCGGAATCGAACCGGTCTACACGGATTTGCAATCCGGTGCGTAACCTCTCCGCCAACTCGCCTCACGATCGAAACCGCTATACTAACAAGAAACCACAATCAAGCCCTTAAGATTGTATAGATTTATTTTATCACTTAACAAAATACTTAGTTAAATACTTTTTTATAAAATTTTGATGTATTAAAATTAATAGACTATCAATTTACTCTATTTGATATTGTTGTTTCTGGCTATATATGTATGATCAAAAGTCTGCTTATGTAGATATTGGGGCTTAGATGAATCACTTCGAAACATTAAGAAAAACCATGGTTGACACTCAGGTTAGACCATCCGGTGTTTCACGTACTGAAGTAATTGATGCCCTAGCTAGTGTGCCTCGGGAGCTTTTTGTGCCTGAACACTTGAAAAACCTAAGCTATATTGAAGAGAACATAGTTTTTGAATCAGGGAGGTTCATGGTTCAGCCACGAATATTAGGTAAATTATTAGAAAATCTACTAATTAACAACGACGACTCAGTTTTGGTTGTTGGTAGCGGTTGTGGTTATATGGCCGCGGTCGTCGGTAAACTAGCAGAGTTAGTTGTAGGAGTGGAAAGTGATAAAGTACTAATTGAGAGCTCTGAACAATCAGTTATTGAAGCAGGTATTGATAATGTAATTATTGTGGAGAGTGAATTGGCACTTGGTGCTACTCAACATGGGCCATATGATGCAATAATTTTCGAAGGTGCAATCGATAAGATACCAGACATCATACTTTCTCAAGTAAAAGAATATGGCCGTATCGCAGCATTTTTTAGCGAGAGAAACCTTACTGAAGCAAGAATTGGTATTAAGGTTAATGGAACACTTTCCTGGCGCTCGTGCTTTAGTTGTGACGTGCCTGTTATGAAAGAATTTAGAAAATTAAAAACATTTTCACTTTGATTGGAAAAATATTAATATGATAAGATTTTTTGTTATAGTTTTTATTTCTTTGACACCTGCACTAGCATTAGGAGAAAGTTTAAATAAGACTTTATTAGATGCCTACACGAATTCTAATTTACTAGCCCAAAACCGAGCAATTCTTCGAGCTAGTGATGAAGATGTGGGGGTGGCATTAAGTTCGTTAAGGCCTATTGTGACTTCTAAGTTGACTACAAAAAAGTCAGACTATTCTAGAGCGGTTACAAGTTCAACTTTATCTAGCAGTGTAAGTATTTCGGCAGATCTGTTGATTTTTGATTCTGGGAATAAAAGTTCAACCTTCTTAGCAAAGAAACAGACAGCACTTGGAGCGCGTCAGGCTTTAAAAGCACTCGAACAAAATATTTTTTTAGAAGCTATTAAGTCAAGACTTGCTGTTACTCGGGATATTGAAATCCTTTCATTGAGAATTAAGAACGTGAAATTGATTAACCAAGAGCTTTTAGCTGTCAAGGATAGGTTTGAAGTTGGTGAAGTGACACGAACAGAGGTGGCTCAGGCTGAAGCAAGGTTAGCACAAGCGAAGAGCTCATTGGTTGAGGCTGATGGGAACTTGGCAATTTCTAAAGAATTATTTATGCTAGCAGTTGGTCGATACCCGGGCGATTTAATAAAACTAAAGGATACCCTTAAATTGCCAGAGACTTTGAGTGATGCTGTCGCCTATGGGTTAGAGTATCACCCTGACATACTCAGGATTAGGTATGAAGTGAAAGCTAATGAGTATAAATTGAGTGCGGCAAGAGGGTCATTCGGCCCGAGTATGTCTGTTGGTGCTCAGCTTGGGGATAGCACATCTTATGATTTAAACGGTAGTGTTAGTCTCACCATTAATTTACCGTTGTATAAAGGCGGACAACTTAACTCGCTCTTGAGAAAGGCATACTCTGCCGTTCATGCATCCAAAGCAAGCCTTAGGCAACAGGGTTTAGTTGTTCACAAAAACATAGCACAAAGTTGGTCTCAATTGTCAGTTTCTAAAGCTCAACTTTCATCGAATGAACGTCAAATATCTGCGGCTGAGATAGCTTTTTTTGGTGTGCGAGAGGAGGCTAACCTTGGCGCTCGAACAACATTAGAAGTACTGGATGCGGAGCAGGTACTTTTTGATGCTCAGACAAATCGCGTTATATTAGAAACTCAATCGCAACTGGCTGGGTATCAACTATTAGCGTCTTCAGGTAAATTGACAGCAAAAGAGTTGAATATCGATTTAGAAAACTTCGAAGTAATAGACTATTCAAATTCCGCGCATAAGGCGCCTTCAATTTTCTCTAAAGAGGGTAGAAAATTAAGTCAAATATTGAAAAGGTACTCCAACTAGTTAATAGAAATCTACTAGTATAAAGGCTAATAACTAATCTATCCTAAGTAAAAATCGGAATTTATAGAGTTTGAGCTAGATTAAGGAATTGCTTGGTATCCATATGCTGATGTAAATATTCAGCCAACTCATCTAATGTGTTATTAACAGATCCTTGGTAGTCGCTAAGAACAGATGTGCTATTAAGATCTTGCAGAAATTCGCTTCGAAAAGTATCTGATGCAAACATTCCATGCAGGTAACATCCCAAAATTTTATTGTTTTTCCCAACTGCCCCGGAACCCTTTCCATCTATCATTAGCAGAGGGTTTTCACAGTCTGGACCAAATGTTTTACCAATATGCATTTCATAACCAGAGATTTCTGCTCCACTACTAATGTGTTTTCCAGTAACATTTTGAAGTTTTTTTTCTGGGTGCATTGTTGTGCTGACATTTAGTAAACCTAACCCAGCGATCTCTGTAACATTCCCCTCTATTTTGTGTGGATCTTGTATCGTGTTTCCAAGCATTTGATACCCACCACATATTCCCAAAATATGTCCACCCCTTCGAATGTGAGCAAAAATATCAATATCCCAGCCTTGAGAGCGAATAAGTTGTAGATCAGAGATTGTAGACTTTGATCCGGGAAGTATTATTAACTTCGCATCCCCTGGAAGTGGTTTTCCAGGTGAAATAATTTCTACTGAGATATTTTTCTCTAAGAGGAGTGGATCAAGATCGTCAAAGTTTGAAATCCTATTTAGTTTGGGTACTACTACCTTTATGTGACCCCCCTTTTTTTCCTTAATATCCATAATATCTTCTGCTGGAAGTTTCCAGGCAGATTGAAACCAGGGTAGAACTCCTAATGAACTCCATTTTGTTTTTAATTTTATATCTTCAATGCCATTTAAAAATAAATTTGGATCTCCTCGAAATTTATTAATTATAAATCCAACTATTCGTTTCCGATCTTCAGGTGAAATAACTACATGGGTCCCTACCAGTTGGGCAATTACACCACCACGGTCTATATCGCCTATTATTATTACTGGCGCCCCGATGGCTTCAGCGAACCCCATATTAGCGATGTCCCCTTTCCGCAGGTTAGTTTCGGCAGGACTACCTGCTCCCTCAATTATAATTAAATCTGCATTTTTTTTCAAACGCGAAAAGCTTTCTAACGCCTTGCCTAGGAGTAAGGGTTTTTGAACGAAGTAATCTTTTGCCTGAAGAGTTGCAAAACGTTTCCCTTGAACTATTACTTGTGACCCATATTCAGATTCAGGTTTCAAGAGTATCGGGTTCATATCCGTATGTGGCTCACAATTACAGGCCATTGCCTGTAGAGCTTGGGCGCGGCCTATCTCACCACCATCGGAAGTAACAGCAGCATTATTTGACATATTTTGAGGTTTAAAGGGACGAACTTTAAGCCCTTTATTTGTAAAAAAGCGGCATAAACCTGCAACAATCAATGATTTTCCAACGTTTGATCCTGATCCTTGGATCATTATTACTTTTGTCATTTTTTCACTTTGTTAAAAAGGGGTTTATCTACAGTATTTTGGTAATTATTAAATGCCATTTGTTCTGATTTTATGTTAATTTAAAAGTTCATAGAAAATTTGTTAAGCGGCTCTTTCAGAGTACTCCAGTGTTTCAGTATTTATAATAATGTGTTCATCTTGATTTATAAATGGAGGGACCATTACTTTAACACCATTCTCCAGTATAGCTGGCTTGAAACTGCTCTTTGCCGTCTGACCCTTAACGACCGGTTCAGTTTCGGCAACCTTACAGGTTATTTTTTGAGGGAGAGTAACTTTTAGCGCTTCATTATCATAATACTCTATTACAGCGATCATTCCATCTTGCAGGAAAGGTCTAAGCTCTCCCAATAAATCAGATGAAAGATCAAACTGTTCATAATTTTCAGTGTCCATAAAGGTAAGCATTCCGTTTGATTCAAATAAAAATTGTTGATCTTTTTGTTCTAAACGAATTTTTTCAACTTTATCAGCAGATCTAAACCGTTCATTTAGTTTTGAACCATTTCGTAAGTTTCTCATTTCAACCTGGGCAAATGCACCGCCTTTCCCGGGCTTAACATGATCAACCTTCACAGCAGTCCATATACTATTATTATGCTCTAAAATATTGCCGATCTTAATTTCATTTCCATTTATTTTTGGCATCTGGATTGTCCCTTATATTGAAATTTCTAAAGCTAATACACGTGATCTAAATGTGATTACTACTAAAAAGTAGTTATATATTAATATCAGTTAAGTAAAAGGTATGCGTTTTATGCATAATAGGTATGCTTTAAACGCAATGACAAATGAGTTTTTTTATGTCACAAGAGCATTAACACACTAAATTACTTGTAACTAATCATGAGGATCCTTAATGTCAGCCGATTTTGTAGATAGTAGTGCTTTTAACTTTGAGCAAGGCCAACGAGCAAGAAAATTGTTTGCAGCCGTTGTATTGGCCGCCCTAGACGATGCAATTGCAGACGACAAAAAATATGGGAATGGGCCGGAGCAAATAGCTAGATGGGCGCGGTCGCGTGATGGAAGAGAAGTTCTCAGTTGCTCGGGCGTTGATCCAAGTGAAAGAGCAGTATCAGGGTTAATGGCTTTTGTAGAAAATGGAGTTAGAACTTCTGTAGCGCTTTCTCGTGAGGAGAGTGAGAGAAGATCTCAAGCAGAAGCAGCGTAACTGAACTAAAGGTAAGATAAAAAAGCGTCTCCTTTGAGACGCTTTTTTTTTGGTACCCGCGGCCGGACTTGAACCGGCACGGCCTTTCGGCCCAGGGATTTTAAGTCCCATGTGTCTACCATTCCACCACGCGGGCTTATCAGGCTAAACTGTTTCACACTTTACAATTTAAATTGTGTGAAGAGCGTTAGCTTAATGATATAGGTCTCGATAACCGATTTATTATTGAGGGCCAAGGCCCTATTTTAATACACAGCCAGATTTCATCTTTTATTTTACAATTACTTTAATAAGAAAACTTTATGAGATAGTTTATATAATGTTTTAGGTATTTAGGTGTCATTCCCAGAAAATTTTAGAGCCCACAAATCTCGATCTTCATCACTAATCTTAGTGAATAAATTTTCAGGTGTTCCAAAGGGGTTTCCAGGTTCCAGTTTTGTAACTTCTTTAGTTAAATCAGTTGGCCAAGATTTATCTGACACCTTTAAACTTTTTAAAATAACTTCAGCGGTGTCTGGAATGAAAGGCGCTGAAAGAATTGCATAAATACGTATTAAATTTAGTGCTAACCTAATTTGCATTGCTGCTTTTAACGGATCCTCTTTAAAACAAACCCAAGGGCCCACTATTTGGAGATACTCGTTTCCTAAAGCCCATATTGCCCGCAGCTCAGCTGCCGATTTTCTAATTTCGATTCCGTCTAGATAAGATTCATAAGTTTTTAATCTCTTGTTTAGGTTGGAAATTAATTTGTACTCTTCTACGCCATAACTACCTCCGTCAGGCACGGTTTCACCGAACTTTGAACGACAGAATTTTGTGACTCTACTTACAAAATTTCCCAAAACATCAGCTAAATCTTTATTTATACTTAGTTGAAAGTTCTCCCACGTGAATTCACTATCTGACGTTTCGGGTGCGTGGCTGAGTAGCCACCAACGCCAATAATCAGAAGGTAAAAGGTTGAGAGCTTGGTCCATAAATATACCACGTTTTTGAGAAGTAGAGAACTGTCCACCATCGTAGTTTAGGTAATTAAAGGATTTTATGTAGTCTACTAACTTCCATGGTTCTCCGGAACCCATAATCGTTGCTGGAAAACTTAAGGTATGAAACGGTACATTATCTTTGCCCATGAATTGAATATATTTAACATCTTCGGCACCCTTATCAGTTCGCCACCAACGCTCCCATGCCTCATCTGGAAATTTGTTACTCTCTGCCCATTCACTTGTGGCAGCTATATATTCGATGGGGGCATCAAACCAAACATAAAAGACTTTTCCTTCCATGCCGGGCCAAGGCTGATTTCCTTTTTTTACCGGCACGCCCCACTTTAAATCTCTAGTAATACCACGATCCTGAAGACCTTCTCCATCATGTAGCCATTTCTTTGCAATTGATGTTGTTAGGATTGGCCAATTATTCTTACTGCTTATCCATGTATCAAGTTTATCTTTTAAAGCACTTTGTCTTAAATATAGATGTTTTGTTTCTCTCGTCTCTAAGTTTTTAGAACCAGAAATGGCAGATCGGGGGTTTATCAAATCTATTGGATCTAATTGTTTGGTACAGTTCTCGCATTGGTCGCCTCTTGCTTTCTCATAATGGCAGTTGGGGCAAGTTCCTTCTATATAGCGATCTGGTAAAAACCGTTTGTCATCTATAGAATATATTTGGCTTTCTGTAATTTCTTCAATCAAACCAGCATCTGCAAGTTTGCCCGCAAAATATTGGGTTAACTTATGGTTTTGTGGGCTTGATGAGCGTCCAAAGTAGTCAAAAGATAATCGAAAACCGTTGCCTATCTTGGTTTGAATTTTGTGCATTTCTTCACAAAACTCGTCCACTGGCTTTCCAGCTTCGGAAGCAGCCAATTCAGCAGGTGTTCCATGTTCATCTGTTGCACAAATAAACATAACTTCATGGTTACGTTGCCGGAGATAGCGAGAGTACAAGTCGGCTGGTAATTGGCTTCCCACTAGATTTCCTAGATGTTTAATACCATTTATGTAAGGGATTGCGGAAGTAATCAGGTAACGAGCCATTTATAGAGACCTTTAGGTTGTTTGCAGAGATATATAATCAAACAAAGTTAAAAGAGCTAGGCTGATTTATATATAAAACCTTTCTGATTGAAACTAAATTTTTATTTTTTAGAACGACGGAGTAACCGACCAATTGCAAAACTTGTTCGCGGGATTGAAACATAGGGGGTTCGAACTTCATTAGTTGGCCTTACTCTTGATCGAGATATGCCGAAAACAATTAATGCCAAATGTCCAATGGAAAAGAATATAAATAGAGATGATGGTCCAAAATACTGTATTAGCTGAGCCGTAAACAAAGGAGAGGCTATAGCGCCAACTGCATAAAAGAATATAAGTGCTGCTGCGAGTTCTACGCGCTCTTCAGAGTTAGAAAAATCGTTGGCATGAGCCGCAGATATTGAAAAAATTGGCCATGTAAAGAAGCCAAAAAGAAAAGAGCTAGTTAAGATATATACAGTGCCGTGTTTAGCAAATACTATTGTTATTGTGCAGGCTACGATAGTTGCTAATGAAAGGCTTATTAAGACCCTTCGACGGTCATATTTGTCAGCCAACCAACCTATAGGGTATTGAGCAATAGCTCCGCCAAGGACAGAAAGTGCAAGGAAATACCCAATTTGGTCTGCTCTTAGGCCTATACTTTCCCCATAAATTGGTCCGACCATCCGAAATGAAGATGCAGTTAATCCAGCAATAACAACACCAAATGTTGCGAGAGGGGATCTCTGGAGTGCTAATTTAGGTCGAAGCCTTGGAGTTGCAGGTGTTTGTGGTTGAGAAATTTTTGTTACAGTTAATGGTAAGATAGCAAGACAACATAAAATAGCTAACAAGTTGTAGGAGATATAGTAAGCAGGTTCTAGCAAGCCAATTAATAGTTGAGCAAGCATAGCAGCACCCATATCAGCCATTCGGTAGGTTCCCATCGCGCGACCTCGCGTTTGATTGGTGACTTTACCGTTTAACCACGCTTCAATAACTGTGTAACATCCGGCTACGCATAAGCCAGACGCAATGCGCATGATAGCCCAAGCATATGGATTTGATGTCAGTGTATGAGCTATAATTCCGATTGCCCCTAAGGCGGTAAAAGCTGCAAATGCCCTACTGTGACCTACTGATCCCATAAGCCTCGGGGCCCACCAACAACCAATAAAAAAACCAAAAAAGTGTGATGATCCTAGGAGTCCAATTTGAAAATTTGAAAAATTTAATTTCAAACCAGACAACGCGTCGAGAGGACCTATGCCTGAACTACTAAGCTGTAATAGGATCACTGATAAAAAGAGTGCGATAAAAGAGATAATAATACGCATTAGTCTGACCTATTTACACCGATACATTTATTTAAGCTAAACTCTATAAAAGTGTAAAGGTTGTAATATAAAAAGTAATTTATGTTTAAAATTACTTTCTGACAGTAATCTTTTTTAGATTATTTTCTAATTTCCAAGTTGATGGTGGAGTATGTCGTGACTTAATGCACTCTAATTCCCACATAGTTTCCCTTGCAGTATGCTGCATCGACATAGACCAGCGGCTTTCTGCGCCCTGAACTCCTCCATTTTGTGATGTTAACATTAAACAGAGGGCATGGTTGTCTCTTTCTTTTCTACCTGTTTCAGCAGCTAAATTTAAACGTCTTACAGATTTTAATGTTGGATGTGTGGTAATTTCGAGAACTACTAACTTTGTGATTCCAGACCTTAGTGCTTCTTCCGCAGCCCATAAAATATCATTAGAACACCCCGTACTTATAGTTATTAGGCGTCCAGGATTAACCCAACCTATAATTCCATCTGGAAAAAGTTGATCACTAAACCAATCTGGACGAATCCAGACTATTGGACCATTAATTTTTGTTGCTATCCAGAGGGCACAGGTGCGTCGAGAGTTTCCAAAAATTTCATGTGCCTTTTCAAAGGAGAATACAATTCCTTCGTCCATTATTAAGAATTTTCTATTTAAATTTAGATTACTATTGAAACTGTTATATTGCATTCTATTCAATTAACATGTTCTTGTTTTGTTCTCAATATATTATTAATAATTGTTGTTTATTTTTTATAGGTTTATAAGCTTACAGATCTATTTAAAAAGGAAAAGAAATTGGAAAAATTATTGCTGGGAGATAGTGAGTTAAAAGTTTCCCAATATTGTCTTGGAACAATGACATTTAATAAAACTAATGAGGTAGATTCTCATAATCAAATTGATTTTGCTATCGATAACGATATTAATTTTCTTGATACCGCTGAAATGTACCCAGTAAATCCGATATCTAAAGATACTATTGGTGTAACTGAAGAGGTAATTGGTAGTTGGCTGAATAAAACAAAGAAACGAGATTCTATTATTTTGGCAACAAAAATTTCTGGTGAAGGAAATTTAGATATTAGAGGTGGGGAAGCTATTTCATCTGATAGCTTAAGAAGATCCATTGAATCTTCACTACGTAGATTAAAGACAGATTATATTGATTTATATCAACTTCATTGGCCTAATAGGGGAAGTTATATGTTCAGAAAAAACTGGACTTTTGACCCATCTCAACAAGTTAAAGAAAATACGGTATCCCATATTGAAGATACTCTAGAAGAGTTACAAAGGCAGATACAGATTGGGAACATACGTCATTTTGGCTTATCTAATGAATCTGCTTGGGGAACGTCAATGTGGATTCAAATTGCAGAAAAATTAGGTGGCCCAAAAGCTTTAAGTATTCAAAATGAGTATTCTTTATTGTGTCGACTGTTTGATACAGATTTAGCTGAATTATCCGTAAATGAAAATGTTTCCTTACTAGGTTTTTCTCCTTTGGCGGCTGGTTATCTTACGGGAAAATATCAAAATAAGAGTATACCAAAAGGCTCTAGAATGTCTATTAATAATACGATGGGTGGAAGGTCTTCTCCACGCGTTTTACCCGCCACTCAAGGATATATTGATATAGCAAAAAAATATAATTTGAACCCAATTCATATGGCCTTAGCTTGGTTTAAATACAGACCCTTCAAGGCTATTCCGATCTTTGGGGCCACGAATCTAGACCAGTTAAGAACTATAATTGACGGAATTGATGTTAAATTAAATAAAGAAATATTAGATGATATTAGTGAAGTTCATAAAGCTCACCCTATGCCCTACTGAACCAATACTTAGATTGGATATAGTCTATGTTGTAAGATTTTCTTAAGATGATTAGTAATATACAGATAGTATCTTTTAAAGGAGTTAAAAAATGCCGTTACAAATGAATCGGGAAGTTTTTATTACTTGTGCGGTGACTGGGTCAGGGGGCACTCAGGATCGTAGTCCTAATGTTCCAAGGTCACCTAAGGAAATTGCCGACAGTGCTATCGCTGCTGGTAAGGCAGGTGCGGCTATAGTTCATTGTCACGTTAGAGATCCAGATACAGGAGCACCTTCGCGAAATCTCAAATATTATAGAGAAGTGACAGACAGAATACGAGATTCTGAAACTGATGTTGTTTTAAATCTTACTGCTGGCATGGGTGGAGATATGGTTTTTGGATCAATTGACGACCCCTTAGCACTTTCAAATAGTACAGACATGGCGGGAGCCGAAGAACGAGTGGCGCATGTGGCTGAATGTCTACCTGAGATATGTACCTTGGATTGTGGAACGATGAATTTTGCTGAATCCAATTATGTTATGACAAATACGCCTGGAATGTTAACAGCAATGGGAAAAATGATGACTGATCTAGGCGTATGCCCTGAGATTGAAGCGTTTGACACAGGACACCTTTGGTATGCAAAGCAACTTGTTGAAGATGGAATTTTAAAATCCCCAGGTTTAGTGCAATTATGTATGGGAGTTCCTTGGGGAGCACCAGACGATATGAATACGTTAATGGCCATGGTTAATAATGTACCAAAAGATTGGACGTTCTCTGCTTTTTCTTTGGGAAGAAACCAAATGCCTTATGTCGCGGCTAGTGTCTTAGCTGGAGGCAACGTTCGAGTTGGTCTAGAAGACAATTTATTGCTTGAAAAAGGAGTCTTCGCTACTAACGAAGCTCTCGTTGATAGAGCGGTTAATATAATTGAAAAAATGGGTGCTAGAGTCATTGGACCTGAAAAAGTTAGAGAGAAGCTGAAGTTGTCTAAAAGAGCACCTCTTTGAAATTTTAAAGCTTTAATTAAAAAATGGAGATTTTATGAAAAAAATAGCTTCAATCATTGGTGGTGGTGTTATTGGTGCTGGTTGGGCTTCCAGGTTCCTATTAATGGGTTGGAACGTTAATATTTTTGATAGAGACCCTGATGTTAATCGAAAAGTGAATGAAATTTTAGGAAATGCTAGACGGTCTTTACCTGGTTTATATGAAGAAAAACTACCAAAAGAAGGAGATTTAACTTTTTGCAGTTCTATCGAATGTGCTGTGAAAAATGCAACTTGGGTACAAGAAAGTATACCTGAACGATTAGATCTTAAGCATGCTGTATATAATGATATCTTAAAGTATTCAGATAAAAATGCGATTATCTGTTCCTCGACGTCCGGGTTTAAGCCTTCTGAATTGAATAATGTTACGAGCTCCCAAAATCGTATAATGGTGGCGCATCCGTTTAACCCTGTTTACCTATTACCCTTAGTCGAATTAGTTCTTACCGTTGACGCTCCTGATAAAGCCAAAGAAAAAGCTAAAGGAATTTTATTTGATATCGGTATGTTCCCTTTACTCGTAAATAAAGAGATTGATGCACATATTGCAGATAGACTTTTAGAGGCTGTCTGGCGAGAAGCGCTTTGGCTTATAAAGGATGATATAGCTACTACAGAAGAGATAGATAACGCTATTAGATTTGGTTTTGGATTGCGTTGGGCACAAATGGGTTTATTCGAAACTTATCGATTGGCCGGCGGTGAAGCAGGTATGAAGCATTTTATCGAACAATTTGGCCCAACTTTATCTTGGCCCTGGACCAAACTAATGGATGTTCCAGAACTAACCCCATCGTTAATAGAAAAAATTTCGAATCAATCTGATGCTCAATCTGGTAGTCATACAATTAGAGAATTAGAGGTAATTCGCGATAACAACTTAGTAGGTATTATGAGATCCCTTAAGTCGCAAAATTGGGGTGTTGGAGCGCACCTTAACGCGCTCGACAAATTTATAGAAAAAAAAGAATATAAATTTGATAAACCAATTGAAACTATTTCCCGAGTAGTACCATTAGACTGGGTTGATTATAATAATCATATGAATGAGGCGCGTTATTTACAAGCTTTTGGGGATGCTACGGATCGATTTATGGAAATTATTGGGTGTGATTCAAATTATATTTCATCTGGAAATAGTTATTTCACTGCTGAGACCCACATAAGACACATAGATGAAGTTTTGGCGGGATCATTGATAACAATCTTTACATATTGCTTGGTTGGTGAAGGAAAAAAACTCCACCTCTTTCATATTATGAAAAACGGGGATCGTTATATAGCAAGTGGTGAACATATACTTATCCACGTCAACTTAGATACTAGGAGCTCGTCTATGCCTAGTGATGCAATTTTAATCACTTTGAGAAAAATAGCTAAATGTCACTCTAATCTACCTCGACCTGATGGGGTGGGGGCATCGATAGGTAATAAGAAATGAAAAATGTATTAGTAACGGCTGGAGCGGCAGGTATTGGTAAGAAAATAGCTGAAAGGTTCGCTGATAAAGGTTACAATATATGGGTTTGTGACATTAATGAATCTACTCTTGATGAAGTTCCACAAAGTTGGAAAAGATCCTTACTAGATGTAAGTGACGAAATAAAGGTTAAGAGTTTATTCGAAGAAATCACTTCTGAGTGGGGTACTTTAGATACAGTTTGCTGTAATGCAGGTAGCGCAGGGCCAACCAGCTTAACAGAGGAAATCGAACTCTCAGATTGGAAGAATTGTCTGGCAGTAAATTTAGAAGGAGCATTCCTCACTAGTAAATATACAATTCCGTTGATGAAAAAAAGGTCAGCAGGTTCCATTCTATTTACATCGTCAACTGCCGGTATTTATGGTTATCCTAATCGCGCGCCTTATTCAGCGGCTAAATGGGCAATAATTGGGTTTATGAAAACCTTAGCAATGGAATTAGGTCCATTTGGTATCCGTGCCAACGCAGTTTGCCCTGGCGCGGTAGAAGGGCCTAGGATGGAACTTGTGCTAGCTAGAGAGGCTAGGTTAAAAGGGCTCACAAGAGATCAAGTATACCATGGTTACGCTTCGGGGACTTCTATGCGATCCTTTATTGAAGCTGATGATATTGCCAATATGATGGTTTTCTTGGCAAGTGATGAAGCAAGATTTGTTTCTGGTCAAGTTATCTCTGTGGACGGGCATACAGAGAATCCTGATCCAAAAATTTAGTCTATAGCTGTTTTAAGTAATAGTTTGTTCATTACTTATAAATAATATGGAGGTCTAATTATCTAGATATATGAGCGGTTATTAAGTTACAATTGTTGCTTTGGTTGATTCAACCAACTCTTCTCTTGTTACGCCATCAGCTGTCTCGACAATCTTTAGTCCGCCGTCTACGACATCAAGAACACCAAGATTTGTTATTATCCGGTTTACCACAGCTTTTCCAGTTAAAGGTAAAGTACATTCCTTTAATATTTTGCTATCACCATGTTTATTTGTATGATCCATTACTACGACTACTCTACCCACACCAGCAACTAAATCCATGGCACCTCCCATACCTTTTACGAGTTTTCCAGGGATCATCCAGTTTGCTAAATCACCAGCTTCACTAACTTCCATAGCACCTAGAATTGCCATTGCAATCTTTCCACCCCGTATCATCCCAAAGCTTTGCGCAGAATCAAAATATGAAGTTTGTGGTAATTCGGTGATAGTTTGCTTGCCAGCATTTATAAGATCAGAATCAAGCTCTTGCTCCGTTGGAAAGGGTCCCATGCCTAACATGCCATTTTCAGATTGTAGTGTAACCTCTATCCCTTTTGGTATGTAGTTAGATACGAGCGTGGGAATTCCAATACCTAAATTTACATACCACCCATCTTGAAGTTCGTGAGCTGCTCTTGCAGCCATTTGGTTTCTATCCCAAGCCATATTATTTAACCTCTCGTAAAGTGCGTTGTTCGATACGCTTTTCGTGATCACCTTGGATTAATCTGTGAACATAAATTCCAGGAAGGTGTATTAGGTCTGGATCAAGTGAACCAGTTGGTACTATCTCTTCAACTTCCGCGACGCAAACCTTCCCACACATAGCAGCTGGTGGATTAAAGTTACGTGCAGTTTTTCTAAAAACCAGGTTCCCTGTCTCGTCAGCTTTCCAGGCCTTTACTATCGAAATATCAGCAACTAAACCTCTTTCCATGATGTAGGTTTCACCATCAAAATCTTTATGTTCTTTACCATCGGCTATTATTGTTCCGACTCCTGTCTTTGTATAAAAAGCAGGAATGCCACTACCTCCAGCGCGCATTCTCTCAGCTAGTGTCCCTTGTGGATTAAATTCAAGCTCTAACTCTCCCGATAGATATTGGCGCATGAACTCTGCATTCTCTCCAACATATGAGCTAATCATTTTTCTTACCTGTTTTGTTTGCAAAAGAATACCTATTCCAAAGTCATCTACGCCAGCATTATTTGACGCAAAAGTAAGGTTTTTAACTTTGGACTCTCTTATGGCATTTAAGAGTAACTCTGGAATTCCACACAGACCAAATCCACCGGCCGCGATAAATATGTCATCTTTTAAAAGCCCTGAAAGAGCCGCTTCAGCATTATTAAAAACTTTTTTCATTTTTTAATTCCCATCATTTCCTAAATTTGTTCTTGCCGCTGATAGCCTTGAAGTCAATTAATAATATTTATTTAAAAGAAAAATTGTTCAAGTTCAGTAATTAACTCTGAGTAAAAATTCTGAACACGTTGATTAGGTTGCCTACTTTCGAAAAGAAATTTATAGGGATCGTCAGCTTTAATTGAACTACTAGAAAGTTCTTGGATCACTCTGTGACCGCAAAAAGGAACATATACTTCTGAATAACCGCCTTCGTGAACCATAGCGAGTCTATCACTACAAAGCTCATTCGCAGCACCCATTACAAATTTTGTAAGTTGGCCAAAGGTTTCAGATGTAGCTAACATTCTTGCCAAAGGATCAATGGCAGAGGCATCAAAACCACAGGCGATTATTATAATATCTGGTTGAAACTCTCTTAAACGAGGCAAAATTAGTCGTTCCATAGCTTCTACATAAAGCGCATGGCCTCCACCTGCGGGAAGAGGTATGTTCATGTTATAACCTTCCCCCATATCAACTCCAATATCTGAAGCTGCACCTGTATCTATAGGGTAGCATCTATCTTGGTGCACAGATATTGTAAGTACATCTGCTCTATCATAAAAAATTGCCTCTGTTCCATTTCCGTGATGGACATCCCAGTCAACAATTGCGACTCGTTCGGTTAATTTTTCTGCTAATGCTGCTTCAACAGCGATGGATATATTCGATAGTAAACAAAACCCGTTTGGAAGGTCTCTTAGGCAGTGGTGCCCTGGTGGCCGAGATAACGCATATGAATTTTGGTTTATGCCTTTTAGTACGGAAAAAACAGCTCCTTTTGCCAAACCAGCAGATAGAGAAGCTATCTCAAAGCCACCTTTTGAAAAAGGTATATTTAGGCCAATTGTTCCACCATTTTTATCGGACAATGTTTTGAATTTTTCTAAAAATTCTCTTGGGTGTACCCTTAATAGGTCTTCAACAGAGGCCTCACTGTGTGATCCTGTATCCAATTCGCTTAATAGGCCTGTGACATCCATTAAATTCTTTAATCGCCGTTTTGTCTCTGGGTTTTCTGGTAGACCTCCGGTAGACATCGGTTGCACCAAACCTCCAAGTGGGAGAGTGAAAGCAAAATCACCACCTCCATGCCAAAAACATTTCTCATCCCAAAAAAAACCAGTACTCATTTTTCCTCTCCTAGAATTAGGACTAAATATATTTAATAAGTTATTGATTACGCATTCTTATGTTCTTTTTTCTACGCACGTGTAAAATATATATATATGGTGCTAATATGTGATCATAAACAAATGAAGAGACTTGTTTTATAACTGGTTGTTTAAAAATATGAAATAACCAACGATACTTTGGCATCGTATTCCATAATGCCAAAAAACCATCCATGCCTACTTTTATTTCTCCGCCTATATCGACATGTAGCTTTCGGGCTGCAAGATCAGCCGAGATGTTCCAATGTGCTAGGAGCGAACTATTCAGATCATCGAACTGAATAGGAATTTTCTTGTTGTTAGTATATTTCTGATAATGTTTGATTTCAAAATTACAAATTGGACATTCTGCATTATATAAAACCCGTATATTAGTTTTCATTTAAGAGTTCACCAAATAAATCATAATCTCCTGCACCGGTCACTCTTACTTTAACTATATCACCTTGTTTTAAGTATTTGATTTTTTTATCAATAAATAAGTTACCATCAATCTCTGGCGCATCTGACATCGTTCTACATATTGCTAATTCTTTACTTACGCTATCCACAATTACATCACATTTATTACCTATTTTCTTTTGTAGTTTTGTATAGGAAATTGATTGAGCCTTGGTCATGAAGCGTTGCCAACGGTCTTCTTTGATTTCATCCGAAATGTGGTCAGGTAAATTGTTAGATCTTGCCCCCTTAACATTTTCATACTTAAAACAACCAACCCTATCTAACTGAGCCTCGTCTAACCAGTCTAATAGTGTTTCAAACTCTTTTTCTGTTTCACCTGGAAAACCAACTATAAAAGTAGATCTAATTGATAGATCTGCACACTCTTCTCTCCAAGCCAATATCTCGTCAAGGGTTTTGGCTGAAGCTGCAGGTCTACTCATCCGCTTTAAAACATCTGGATGCGCGTGCTGAAAGGGAATGTCTAAATATGGTAATACATTATTTCTCTTGTCAGCCATTATTGGAATTAGTTCACGGACATGTGGGTAAGGATAAACATAGTGAAGTCTGATCCAAGCACCTAATGTTCCAAGTTCCCTTGTTAAATCGGTAATATGGCTTTTCACCTCTTTATTGTTCCAGAGGTTCTTTTTATATTTTAAATCAAGCCCGTACGCTGACGTATCTTGAGAAATTATTAAAAGTTCCTTCACTCCTGAATGAACTAGTTTTTCTGCTTCTCTAAGAATTGCATGTGAAGGTCTAGAGTTTAGTTTTCCCCGCATAGAAGGTATAATACAGAATTTGCATTTGTGGTTGCAACCTTCAGAAATTTTTAAATAACTGTAGTGCCTGGGCGTTAATGAGACTTGCGGTGTGGGTAGTAAATCAAAAAATGGATTAGGTCTTGCTGGTACAGCACTATGCACTGCGTCCAAAACCCTCTCGTATTGCTGAGGGCCTGTTACAGATAAAACATTTGGGTGAGTCTCTTTAATCAAACCTTCTTCCACTCCTAGACAGCCAGTAACAATAACCTTACCGTTTTCTTCTAAAGCTTCTCCAATGGCTTCTAAACTTTCAATTTTTGCTGAATCTAAAAAACCACAAGTATTTACTATTACTGCATCTGCACCGGCATAATCAGGACTGATAGAATACCCTTCTGCGCGTAATCTAGTTAAAATACGTTCACTATCAACTAAAGCTTTAGGACAACCTAGCGAGACCATACCAATTTTTGGTTGACTTTTTTCAGAGTTAATAGTGATGCCTATTTTCGGGGCAACATCTGGCCGTTTAGATTTTTGATTTAAGGACATCTGGCTTTTTCATAACTCATCTATTAATAATTAGCGGCGCCTATCTCTTCTGGTGCTCATCGGTTGGAACGCAACGCTTACATGTGCTTCGCAGTAAGGTTTTCCTGCTTGAGCTGTTAAACCACAGAACCAGAAATCTTCAGTGGCGGGGTCGCCCACAGGCCATTTACACGTTCGTTCAGTGAGCTCCATGACACTAAGCTTTTTAGCCTTTTTTTCAACTTCTCGTACAGTCGCGAGTGCCTCTGGACTAATTTCATTAGCAGACGGCTGTGGTGGCAGAGGTTGGCCTGCTTTTATTATTAATTTTGGTCTAGGGATTGGTTTTGCAAGTGCTGGTACTAAATCAGGTTTTTCCTCTACTTCTATTTTAACCTTAATAGAAGCTTTCTTCTGATCTGGTGTTGTTTTTTCTTTTAGAGCCTCCTTAGCTGATGAGCCACTTGACCTATTTGACAGGCCTAGTCTATGCACTTTTCCTATAACCGCGTTCCTAGTTACGCTTCCCAGCTGTTTGGCTATAAAGGACGCAGATTGACCTTCGACCCATAAGTTTTTTAGTATTTCTACACGTTCGTCTGTCCAAGCCATAATCAAAACCTTAATTAAATGTGGCCCTATTGGGGCCAGTATATAAGTAGCTTCCTACTCGCAATTTCCTTATATGTAAAACAATATAAGGAAATTGCGAATTTTTAAATAACGATCAAAATATCGTATAGAAATTAGCTACCTGAGTCACAATATTTTCATAGGCATTGACTATTAAGAATAATATATAAAATATGTGACATTCTTATCGGTAATTAAGGAATTTAACTAATGATGACACCAGTTTTGCCAAACTATTCTAGGGCACCGTTGAGGTTTGTTAAAGGAGAAGGTTGTTGGCTTTTTGATGAGAAAAATAACCGCTATCTAGATTTGGGCGCTGGAATTGCTGTAACCGCTTTAGGTCACGCTCACCCAGAACTGGTAGCTGCCATTCAAGAACAAGCAACAAAATTATGGCATGTTTCAAACCTGTATGAAATTCCGAATCAGGAAGAGCTAGCTGAACGATTGGTTTCTGAAACATTTTCCGACACAGTTTTCTTTACTAATTCTGGGGCGGAATCTATGGAGTGTGCTATCAAAATGGCTCGGAAGTATTGGTTTGAAAAAGGTGAACCAAACCGGTCAACTATTATTACATTTGACAATGCTTTTCATGGTCGAACTATGGCGACAATATCTGCAGTTGGTTCCGAAAAGCTTACTAAGGGATTTGGTCCTTTGCTGCCTGGTTTTATTCAAATCCCGATTGAAGAAGACAACTATTCTCAACTTAAAAATAAAATTCAAGATCCAGATGTTGCTGCAATTATTGTTGAGCCAATACAAGGGGAAGGTGGTATAATTCCGCTCTCAGATGATTTTTTAAAAGTAATTCGAAATTTTTGTGACCAAACTGGTGTATTACTAATATTTGACGAAATACAGTGTGGCGTTGGAAGGACAGGAAAATTATTTGCTCACGAATGGGCAGGTGTTTATCCTGATATTATGGCAATTGCTAAAGGTATTGGAAATGGATTCCCGTTAGGCGCGTGCCTTGCAACTGAGGAGGCGGCCTCAGGAATGACGGCGGGAACACACGGCTCTACTTATGGAGGGAACCCACTTGCCTGCGCCGTAGGGTTGAAGGTGTTAGACATAGTATCCCATCCTGATTTTTTGGCTGATGTCAGTAGAAAGGCTGGTTTTTTCCGTCAGAAATTGGAGAGTTTAATAGCAGAGCATTCGGAAATATTTGAGCTAGTAAGAGGGGAGGGGCTCATGCTTGGTATGAAGTGCAAAGTGCCAAACATGGATGTGGTTGCAATGGCTTACAAACATAACCTATTATTAGTTCCTGGAGGTGATAACGTTATTCGGTTGCTACCAGCTTTAAACATTTCTGAAGTAGAACTTACTGAGGCTTTTGATAGGTTAGAACAAACAGCTCTATCACTAGAGGCAACCCTTTGAAACATTTTCTAGATATTGACCAAGTTAGTGCTGAGGATCTGAGTTCTATTATTGATGACGCTTTACAACTCAAGGAATTACGCAAAGGTTTTCCTAAGGGTCAACTTGATAAAGATGCATCTTTAGCTGGGTATGTTGTAGCATTAATATTTCAAAAGCCGTCAACTCGAACTAGAGTTTCTTTTGATGTTGGTGTTCGGCAACTGGGCGGTCAAAGTTTAATTTTAAGTGGAACAGACATGCAATTAGGGCATGGTGAATCTGTTAGTGATACAGCCCAAGTTCTATCAAGATATGTTGATCTTATTATGATACGAACGTTTTCTGCAGAAACTTTAAGGGAGTTATCTGAACATTCGACAGTGCCCGTTATAAATGGTTTGACAGACTATTCTCATCCCTGCCAAATTATGGCTGATATATTAACTTTTGAAGAAAAAAGAGGATCAATTTCGGGCAAAGAAGTCCTTTGGATTGGAGATGGAAATAATGTTTGTAATTCTCTTATTCAGGCATCAGCAAAATTCAATTTCTCATTAAAGTTTTCTGGACCAAGTGCTTTAGATCCAGATAGAAAAGTAGTGAAAAATGCTATCGCCGACGGAGCAGTCTTTGAGGTTCAAAGAGATGTTAGTGCTGCTGTAGAAAGTGCTGACCTAATTATTACCGATAGCTGGGTTTCAATGCATCATTCCGAATCTGATCGAAGTTCCCTTCATAATGTTCTTTCCGAATACCAAGTAAATGAAAATTTGATGAAAAAAGCAAAAAAAGAGGCTTTATTTATGCATTGCTTGCCTGCTCATAGGGGTGAAGAAGTGACGTCAGAGGTTTTAGATGGAAAGAGCTCTGTAGTTTTTGACGAAGCTGAGAATAGGTTGCATGTCCAAAAAGCAATTATGAGATGGTGTTTAAATAAAATTAAATTGACTGAGTGATTATTGCTCTTAAGGGAATGGCAGTTTAGTGATGATCCCTCTAAGTTCAAAAGAGGTATATTAGTAAGTCTATATTTGAAGGATAATGTTTCTTTAAAAACTATAATAAAACCTTCTCAACTCCTTTTTATATAAATGCCGATTGTTCTTTTAATATCTTAGTCTAGCGGCTATACGCCGGCTAACCATATTAGGGAGTAATAAAGTTGCAAGGCAGTGCCAATCTGAATTTAATGATCAAAGCTGCTAGGGTTGCAGGTAGAAGCTTGACAAAAGATTTCCGAGAAGTCGAAAACTTACAGGTTTCGATAAAAGGTGCAGGAGACTTTGTTTCTAGAGCTGATCGAGCCGCCGAACAGATCATTAAAGAGGAGTTATTGGAAGCAAGGGCAACTTACGGTTGGTTGGGTGAGGAAAGTGAGCCGATTAAGGGTGAGGATCCAACCCGAAGATGGATTGTTGATCCTCTTGATGGAACCACAAACTTTTTACATGGCTTACCTCATTGGGCTATTTCAATAGCCTTAGAGCATAAAAATGAAATAGTTTCTGCTGTAATATATGACCCTTGCACAGATGAAATGTTTATTTCAGAAAAAGGCCAAGGCGCTTGGCTTAATGATACCAGGCTACGAGTTTCTGGCCGCAAGAGAATGCAAGAAACTATATATGCCACAGGGGTTCCTCACTCGGGAGATGAAAACCTCTCTATTTCACTCAAGGAATTAGGGCGTTTATTACCAAAGTGCGCAGGCGTTAGAAGTTTTGGAGCTGCCGCACTTGATCTTGCTTATGTTGCTGCTGGGCGTTTTGACGGATTTTGGCAGAGGGGTCTGTCTCCTTGGGATACAGCAGCAGGAATTTTAATTGTAAGGGAAAGTGGGGGGTTGGTCGAGAGTATAAGCCCTGAGAAAAATGAACTCGAGGATGGTGAAATTATTGCTGGAAACGGTGAGATCTTTGAACAATTTTCTACAATTATAAGATCTTCTTCTTAATATAACGAGCCTAGTTCTCAATTATAACTGTTGCTTCGCCTGCTTGCATTTTTGGAAAAGCACGGTCAAGCTTGAGGAAAGCTAGTCCATGTCCATCTGATTGAGAGTATAATACTCCAGCTGGCCGGCCATCAGCTAGTATTTCAGTGCCAACAGGGGTTTCACCAATTACTGAAACTTTTATCAAACCTTTTTTTAAGGTAGTTTTGTGTTTCATTCTAGCGGTTATTTCTTGGCCAACATAACAACCTTTTTTGAAATCAACACCATTTAACTTCTCAAAACTTGCTTCTAGAATATAGGTCTTATCTCGAATTAATTCTATATTTGTTTCTGGAATACCGTGTTTTACCCGTAGCTTTTTCCAGTCTATATCTTGATTGATTGAGCTGGTTTCATATGATCTCCAACCCAAAGCCGCATGTCTGGGGTCGTTAAAAGCGCCTAAAGGCGGGTTATCAATTCCTGTAGACACACTTATGTTTGTTTTAATTATATCTACTTTTGTCCTTAAACGGTATATAGACAATTTGGTTTGTAGATCGTCACTAACTTCTTTGGATACATCAATTAATATACGGCCCTTATAAGCAACAATAAAGAAATCCACGAAATACTTTCCTTGTGGTGTTAACATAGCCGCATAGATAATGCCCTTATCTAACTTATCTATATCGTTTGTTATAAGCCCTTGAAGAAACTTTAGTGTTTCTTCACCGGAAATTTCAATGATAGTACGGTTTCTTTTAGCGCTCATAAGCAAAGTACCTCCTTATGAATCATAACATTTTTTGGTTTAACTATGCTATGCAAAAAGTAAATGATAGCTTTCTGTCGAAATAATTTAATATTTCTAAATATTATAATAGACCCTAATATTATTATTTTGTCAGAGATAAAAATTATTTTCTAAAAAACCTGTATATATGTCATATATTGTATTGTTATTTTGTTGTAGATCGTATCTTTAACTTGTGAACTTATAAAACACTGTCAACTCATTCAGTTTATCAAGAGATTCATATTTAAGGAAACGATAGAAAATGTCATTAGCTAATGGAAGAAATATTTTAGCGATCCCTGGGCCGTCTGTAATACCTGACCGAGTACTAAACGCGATGCACACTGCAGCACCTAATATATATGTTGGATCTCTATTAGATACTACTGACAGTCTTGTCCCCGATTTGAAAAAAATTGCTAAGACTGATGGCTATGTTGCTATGTATATCGGTAATGGTCACGCTGCTTGGGAAGCTTCTCTAGCTAACGTATTGGCTTTAGGGGATAATATCCTTGTGCTGGCAACAGGGCGCTTTGGACATAGCTGGGCAGAAATGGCAAAACAGAGGGGTCTAGAGGTTGAATTGGTGGACTTTGGACATAGAAGTGTAGTTCAAGGTGAAACTGTTGAACGGATATTAAATGAAGACAAGAAGAAAACAATCAAGGCAGTACTCGTTGTTCAAGTAGATACTGCCACAAGCGCTAAAACAGATATTTTAAGCATCAGAGAGCTGATTAATAAATGTAATCATCCAGCATTATTGATGGTAGATAGTATAGCTTGCCTAGGATGTGATGAAATGCATATGGATCAATGGGGTGTCGATGTGATAGTGGCTGGTTGTCAGAAGGGGTTGATGGTTCCTCCAGGTATGAGTTTTGTTTTTTTTAATGAAAAAGCTATGGAACGCAGGAGGAGTTTAAAGTTAGTCTCAAGTTATTGGGATTGGATCCCTCGGGCTCAACCGAGTCACTTCTATGAATACTTTTGTGGCACTGCCCCCACGCATCATTTACTTGGGCTGCGAGAAGCTTTGACTATGATCATACATGAAGAAGGGTTAGATTTGGTTTGGAAAAGACACAAAATCCTTGCGAATTCAATATGGTCAGCTTTAGATAGATGGAGCTCTGAAGGTTCTCTAGAACTAAACATTAAAGAACCAAAGGATAGAAGCCATGCTGTAACTGCTGTTAGAATTGATCCGTTATTTGGAACTAAGTTGCGTAATTGGTTAACTGAAAACACTGGAGTTACACTTGGTATTGGTATTGGAATGGCTGATCCTAATGATCCAGCATGGCATGGATTTTTTCGAATTGGGCACATGGGACATTTAAATGCTCATATGGTCTTAGGAACTTTAGGGGCTATTGATGCAGGCCTGAAATCTTTAAAAATTCCACATGGAGATGGTGCTCTCGAAGCAGCGTCTCTAATTTGTGCGGATAGCTGACAGGGCACGAGGTAATATTTGTTCTAAAAGCTCGAGATCCTTTTTTGTCCCACAGCTAATTCGGATTGCTCTATCTTGTGGCATTACAAACGGCATTCTAACAAATATTCCATTATCTATTAACTGCCCAAGAAGTTTACGTGCAAAATCTCCATCTGAATTGCAGTCGATACAAACAAAATTGGCAGAAGACGGAATAGGTTTTAGCCCATTGGTCAGTGCTATCTTAGCTATTTTATCCCTGGATTCTTTTACTAATAAAATTGTCTTATCTAAGTGATTTTGATCTAAAAGGGCATGGAGAGCACCAATTTGAGAAATTCTACTAACACCAAAGTGATTGCGAATTTTATCGAAACCCTTGATTAGCTCTGGATGTCCAATCCCGTAGCCTATTCGCGCACCCGCAAGTCCATAACCCTTAGAAAAAGTTCGCATTCGTATCACTTTTGAAGAACTTGGATCTAGTTTAGACGCCACGTCTTTGTCTGCAAACTCTATATAAGCTTCGTCTAAAATAAGAAGGCACCCATCTGGCACTGAGTTAATTAACTTTGTTATCACATTGCTAGGGTGCCATGTTCCCATTGGGTTGTCGGGGTTAGCAAGGTAGATAAGTTTTGCACCAACTTCTACAGCCTTATTTATTAAAGCTTCTGTATCTTCCATATCATTTTTGTACGGAACTTTGTGCAAAACTCCACCGTACCCGGAGACATGAAAATTAAAAGTTGGGTATGCTCCATTAGAAGTTACCACAGTGTCCCCAGGCGTAATTAGCATTCGAGCAAGGTAACCTAATAATCCATCTATCCCCTCACCGACTATAATTTCATTTTTATTTATTTGATGATGATCAGCAAGTGCTTCCTTTAAATCATGATTTTCGGGGTCTCCATACATCCAAAGGTTTTTTGACTCTTGTTGCATGGCTTTTATGGCAAAGGGAGAGGGGCCAAAGACATTTTCATTTGCACCGAGTCTTGCTAAAAACTTAGAAGAACGGAATCGTTCTTGCGTCTCAGGACCTACAAATGGGACGGAACTTGGAAGGCTGTCTATAAGGGGTGTGAATTTAATAGTATTTCTAGTCATAATTTACGCCTCCTCTATATCTTTCAGCCTATTGATAGCATTTGTTATTTTTTCTATTTCTTGCCTCTTCAAATTATAATCAACTTGTGTTTGAGCTACAACGGTCTCGGGAGCACTTTCTAAAAACTTATTATTTTCTAAACGTCCTTTGAGAGATCTTATTTCATTTTCAATTTTGGTTAGGTTTTTTTCTAACCTTTTCTTTTCTGATGAAATGTCAATAATTTCAGCTAATGGAAGAGCAAATTCACCACCGTTTACTGTTATGTTTACACAACCTTTTGGAAGTTTAGCATTTTCAGTTATTTTTTCAATTCTAGCTAATTTCATAATTAAGTCAGTATTAAAATTCCAGCCGGGTCTTTTAGAGTTATCAAGACTAATCATTATTAATGGAATTTTTAAACCGGCAGGAACATTCATTTCTCCTCTAACAGATCTAATGTTTTCTATCAGATTTATTGCCCAATTCATTTCTTGATCTGCAACGCTGTCAATCAACTCCGTACCATAAGTTGGCCAATCAGCATGAATTAATAGCTTTTGATGTTTCCCAACAGACGACCATAATTCCTCGGTAATGAACGGCATTATTGGGTGTAGTAGAATAAGGCATTGATCCAAAACCCAAGCTAAAGTGTTTTTGGTCTCATCAACTACTGTTTGATCCTCGTTATTTAAAAGGGGTTTTGAAAACTCTACATACCAATCACAAACTTTCCCCCAAACGAAGGCGTATAAACCATTAGCCACATCGTTAAATCTGTAGTTAGCCAGTGAGTTATCCGTGAGTTCACGAACTTTCCCTGTTTCGCCAACAATCCATTTATTAACATTATGTGAAACGTTGGAGGGAGAAAAACTATCTTGAAGTTTGCATCCATTCATCTCTGCAAAACGTGCAGCATTCCAAAGTTTAGTCCCAAAGTTGCGATAACCGGCAATTCTTTGGGTACTTAGTTTAAGATCTCTACCCATTGCCGCCATTGCTGTTAATGTGAAGCGTACTGAATCTGCTCCGTACTCTTCTATTAACTCTATTGGGTCTAAGACATTACCTGAAGATTTAGACATTTTTTGCCCTGTCTCATCTCTTACTAACGCATGAACATAAACCGTACTGAAGGGTTTTTGATCCATTATGGCGTATTGCATCATCATCATTCTAGCTACCCAAAAGAAGATGATGTCAAAACCAGTTACTAATACATTTGTTGGGTAATATTTTTTTAATTCTTCAGTGTTTTCAGGCCAACCTAGAGTTCCAATAGGCCATATTCCTGACGAAAACCAAGTGTCTAATACATCTGGATCGCGAGTGAGGACTTTCCCTGGAGCCATTTCTTGAGCCTCTTCCTCAGTAGTGGCACAGTATTCGTTTCCATCGATATCAAACCACACAGGAATTTGATGTCCCCACCATAGTTGCCTGCTGATACACCAAGGTTCAATATTTTCTAACCAATGAAAGTAAACTTTTGCATCTCTCTCTGGTATGATGCGTGTCTCACCAACTTTAACGGCGTCTATTGCGGGTTGAACAATTTTCTTAGTATCCACAAACCACTGATTAGTCAGCATCGGTTCTATAACTACTTTTGACCGATCCCCTATAGGTTGCATAATTTTTTTATCTTCGATTTTTATAGTTAAATTTAACGCATTCATATCAGTTACAATGTGCTCTCGTGCAACGAACCTATCAAGCCCTTTATATTTTTCAGGAACAGTATTTTCTAAAGAATTATCATCTCTTAAATTCCCTTTTGTATCTAAAAGTGGGTAAAGTGGTATATTATTACGTTTGGCGACAGCGTAATCATTAAAATCATGAGCACCCGTTATTTTTACTGCTCCAGAACCAAAATTAGGATCAGGATATTCATCTTCTATTATTGGAATTAATCTGTCGCATAAGGGTAAATGTAACTTCTTACCTATTATCTGTTTGTAGCGTTCGTCTGATGGGTGAACAGCTACGGCTCCATCTCCTAACATTGTTTCTGGGCGGGTGGTTGCTATGGCTATATAGTTACGCTCTTCTTCAAGAATGATTTGTCCGTCTTCGTCTTTTTCAATGAATGTATAGGTTTCGCCATTCTCTAGTAGGTATTTAAAGTGAAAAAATTTTCCATCAACTTCTATATTTTCTACTTCTAAATCAGATATCGCTGTCTCAAATTTTGGATCCCAATTTACTAACCTCGTACCTCGGTAAATTAGACCTTTATTATACATTTCTACAAAAACTTTTAAGACCGCTTTTTGAAAGTGCTCATCCATTGTGAAGGCATTTCTGGACCAATCACAAGATGCTCCAAGTCTTTTTAATTGATCAACTATAGTTCCACCAGACTGCTCCTTCCATTCCCAAACTTTTTTTAGAAAAAGATCCCGACCAAGCTCTTTGCGTGAAGGCAATTTGTCTTTTGCAAGTTGTCGCTCCACGACCATTTGTGTGGCAATGCCAGCGTGATCCTGTCCTGGCTGCCAAAGAGTGTCGTACCCTCGCATACGGTGCCATCTTACTAGAATATCTTGTAATGTATTGTTGAAAGCATGCCCCATATGAAGAATACCTGTGACATTTGGTGGGGGTATCATAATACAGAACGTTTCATTTATACTGGCATTAGCACCGGCTTTAAAACAACCTTCATCTTCCCATTTTGAGTAAATTCTTCCTTCAACTGTATTTGAATTAAAAGTTTTTTCCATCGTCATAATGGGGATCCTAATAGTTATTCCAGGTTTTTTATGTACTCTATATTTTCGTAGTCACGCACTAACATTAATCTGATTATATTTAAACACATTAGTTGTTAATTCATACAGACCTGGTAATTAATTATCAGTTGTAATGCCTCTTTTACTCCCATTATGGAAAGATTAGGAGTTTTTATATTTTAATAGGACATCCAAACTAGGCGCACCATACTTTTTCACAGCCACTTTAATTCTTTTTTATTAAAATATTAAATATTTTTAAAACAAGTTAACTATGTCTTTACTTGCCAATAGCTTATTTAGGTTTATCGAGCTTTTCTAGTTAAGACCGCAGTACCGTAAACTGTTTCAATAACGAGTTTTTTTACAGAATATTGATGCTCTCTAGTTTTTTTATAAAAAATATTAAACGGAAAACGTGTTTTTTCCTCCATATCTTTTTTTGAAAAACCGGCCACTCTTTTATATTCACCTATACACATAATTAAATCTTCGCGCTTTTTGAGGCCAGGGAACAAACGAACCTGCGACTTTCGTTTGCCATCAAAAACCTCTAATTTAAGCTGACAAGGTTCTAAACTATTATTATCGCGCAATGTGACGTACAAGGCAGTTAGAGGATCTACTGTTCCTCCTTGAGTATTGGGGTCTATTGTATTTACTTTTATTTGTCTTGGTGGATCGTACTCTCTTATTTGAGGTATGCCGTTTTTATATGTAAGTTTAGCTGAAGATTTTTTTCCTTTTTTATTTCTAAGCTCAGTATATATTACTGGCTTGAAATAACTATTAATTAAGGTTCCTGCGGTTGTGGCTTTATATCTTTGTTTGTTAATGAACTTGAAGATTCCCCCACTTTTGAGTTCACCAGATACCGTGTAGTTATTACCGTCATGTGTTCCTAAAAAAGATAGCGTTCCTACATTTAAACCCTTTATTTTCAAAGAAAAAACGGCCGTATTACTTTTGGAAGCGTATACCACCGTACAAGTAAAGATAAAAAATAAGAAAAAACCTAAGATAAAACGCATTAAAAGGTTCCTTTGCAAATTGTTATACAATTGTAGCATAATGTATCTTTATATGACTATAACTACTAGAGTATTAATTTGTTTATGAAAGATTGAGAGTTTTGGAAGAAATTAGAAGACTTGCCAGTAGGATCTTAAAAAATGATAGGCGAGCAATCTCAAAGGGAATAACTCTTGTTGAAAGCTCTCGGGCAGATCACAGAGAAGAGGCTGTTTGTCTGATTGATTTATTATCTAAATCTGGCAACAAATCTTTAAGGATCGGTTTGTCTGGGACCCCTGGTGTTGGGAAGTCAACTTTTATTGAAAAGTTTGGTCTAATGCTGATTGAAAAAGGGTTAAGTGTAGCAGTTTTAGCGATTGATCCAAGTTCGGTAAAGTCTGGGGGGTCAATTCTTGGTGATAAAACACGTATGGAAAAACTAAGTCGGCAACCGCAGGCATTTATACGACCTTCTCCAACTCTAACATATTTAGGAGGGGTGTCTCAGCGGACAAGAGAATCTATTACTATCTGTGAAGCAGCGGGTTTTGATGTTGTGATAATCGAGACTGTTGGGGTGGGGCAGTCAGAGACAATGGTGTCTGAGATGTCAGACCTATTCCTACTTTTATTAGCTCCTGCTGGTGGAGATGACTTGCAGGGTGTCAAAAGAGGTATAATGGAAATTGCGGATATTATAGTAGTTAACAAAGCAGACGGAGAACTAAAGCCGGCTGCAATGCGCACCCAGTCTGACTATGCGGGCGCTGTAGAGCTATTTAGAGATAGAGCAGAAGATCCAGTAGGGTTTCCTAAAGTATCGCTAGTCTCGTCGGTTTCTGGTGAAGGGATTGATAAAATTTGGTTGGACATTCAGTTGGTAATAAATTGGAGAAAAGAAAGTGGAAACTGGTTAAAGCGCCGTGAGGAACAGGCAGTGCACTGGTTTGAAAGTGAAGTCCAAAATAGGATAATTAACGAAATGAATAATAAACCTGATGTAAAAAAACAGATGAAGATATTATCTAAGAAAGTAGCACTTAACGAGTTATCACCAGACTCCGCTGCAAAAAAAATAATTGAATTGTATAATAAGTAAAATCTCTGAATTTCTGATGCTGGTCACTTGACGAATTAGCTTAGTGCTAGTAATGGCAACCATCAGTATTAAACACATATTTAAAAAACTTTGAATTTAAGGAAAAGACTATGGCGCGAGTTTGTGAATTTACAGCTAAAGGACCAATGTCTGGTAATAATGTTAGCCATGCTAAAAATAGGACTAAGAGGAAATTCTTACCTAACCTTAACGATGTCACTTTGATTTCTGAAGCTCTTGGCCGATCATTTAAATTCAGAATATCAGCAGCAGCTTTGAGAACTGTTGACCATAGAGGTGGTTTAGATAGTTTTATGTCGAAGGCTAAAGCAGAGGTTTTATCTTCAAAAGCTCAAAAAGTTAAAAGAGATATTGAAAGAGCAAGATTAGCTGTAGTTTAAGCCTAATCTAAACTTTATAAATGAATCTGAAAAAAGAATCTATCGTATGTTAAGAGCTATTTTTCTATCAGTTGCCATTTCAGCTGTGTGCTTTTCTGAAAGTGTAATTGCTGAAATTAGAGTTAGTGATTCATTGATAAAAGTTTCTCGTGGAGCGGGTAAAGCGGCAGCTGTGTTCATGACTATAAAAAATGATAATGACAATCCTGACAGATTAATGTCTGTTAGAACATTAGTCTTTAAGAAGGCAGTGTTGCATGACACAATTACTTCTGCTGATGGTGTTGTTAAAATGAAGCACCTAATGATGGGAATCGAGTTTTCCAAGGGAGAAGAAGTCATCTTTACTTCAGGGGGTAAACATTTAATGTTGATGGGTCCAAACAAACCAATTTTGACTGGGGATAGCGTAAAGATTTGGCTTAATTTCGAAAATTCTGGTGAAATAGAGATTAACTTAATTGTTGGACAAGATAACTAATAAATTTACCCAAGTGTACGTTTTTTTGTCAAGCACCACCTTAACTTCAATAATATTTTATTTATAAAAGTTAGTGTTGGGACTTGACCCAGACTTCCTCATATCTCATATGCGTCGATCATGACAGAAATATCAAAAATTAGAAATTTTTCTATAGTGGCGCATATTGATCACGGGAAATCAACGTTGGCGGATAGGCTTATTCAAGAGACTGGAACGGTCAGTCAAAGGGATATGAAAGAACAACTTCTTGATACAATGGATATTGAGAGGGAACGGGGAATTACAATAAAGGCAAATACGGTTAGATTGGATTATCTTTCTGATGACGGCCAAGATTATGTTCTAAATTTAATTGATACACCCGGCCATGTTGATTTCGCATATGAAGTTAGTAGATCAATGCGTGCCGTTGAGGGCTCATTATTAGTGGTGGATAGCACCCAAGGTGTGGAAGCTCAGACATTAGCAAATGTTTACCAAGCTATTGATGCTGATCACGAAATAGTTCCAATCTTAAACAAGATTGATTTACCAGCAAGTGATTGTGACAAAGTTGCAGAGCAAATAGAGGATGTAATTGGGATTGACGCTTCAGGCGCCATCTTCGTATCGGCAAAAACTGGACAAGGAATTCATCAGACGTTGGAAGCTATAATTTCTATGCTTCCCCCTCCTGTTGGAGATCCAAAAGCACCTCTTAAGGCTATGTTGGTTGATTCTTGGTATGACGCGTACCTAGGAGTAATTGTCTTGGTCCGAGTAGTAGACGGCTTCTTAAAAAAAGGAGACCGAGTTAGAATGATGTCAAACAATTCAGTTCATCATGTTGAGAAAATTGGAGTATTCAGACCAGAAATGGAGGCTGTTGACCTGTTAGGGCCTGGAGAAATTGGTTTCATTACGGCATCGATTAAACAGGTAAGGGATACCAGGGTTGGTGATACGATTACCCATGAAAAAAATGGGACCCTGGTAGCTTTGGATGGGTTTAAGCCGTCTCAACCTGTCGTGTTTTGTGGGTTATTCCCGATAGATTCTTCGCTGTTTGAGGACTTAAGGGATTCTATAGAGAAATTATCACTGAATGATGCTTCGTTTTCATATGAAATGGAGACTTCAGCGGCATTGGGTTTTGGATTTCGGTGTGGATTTTTAGGTTTGTTGCATCTTGAGGTTGTGCGAGATCGTGTGGAGCGAGAATTTGATATTGAATTAATAACAACTGCACCATCAGTAATTTATCATATCTATATGAGAGACGAGAAGTTTATTGAACTACATAATCCGGCGGATATGCCGGATTTGACACATGTTGACCATATGGAAGAACCAAGAATAAAAGCAACTATTCTAGTACCTGACGAGTATTTGGGAGATGTGTTAAAGCTCTGTCAGGATCGTAGAGGAATTCAATTGGAGTTAACCTACGCCGGATCTAGGGCAATGGTTGTTTATGATCTCCCTCTAAATGAGGTTGTTTTTGACTTTTATGATAGACTTAAAAGTATATCGAAAGGTTATGCTTCTTTTGACTACCAGATGCTCGAGTATAGAACTGATAACCTTGTGAAATTACAGGTTTTAGTAAATGATGAGCCCGTCGATGCTTTAAGTATTATGGTTCATCGAGATAGGGCAGAACAAAGAGGTCGAATAATGTGTGAAAAATTGAAGGATTTGATTCCTCGTCATATGTTTAAGATCCCTATACAGGCGGCAATTGGCGGGAGGATAGTGGCAAGAGAAACATTGGCTGCAATGCGTAAGGACGTTACAGCGAAGTGTTATGGTGGTGATGTGACACGCAAAAAGAAGTTACTTGAGAAACAAAAGGCCGGTAAAAAGAAGATGCGGCAGTTTGGTAAAGTTAATATACCACAGGAAGCGTTTATTTCGGCGCTTAAGATGGATAATTAACAAACTTTTAACACTAGGTGGCTTACTTTTCATTTAGAAATTTATTAGTAATATCTTTGAATTCAAGAGGTTTTTCTACATGTAACCAGTGCCCAGCATTTTGGATGCCTATAAAACTGCTATTTGGAAATAGCCTTCTAATTTTTGGTTTATGGCTTTCGTGCGTATAGTCAGATTTTTCTCCAGATATAAATAAAGTTTTTCCAAGGAAGTTTGTATTAAACTTTGGAAACCCTATGATTTTGCGCATATCTTTTTTTAGAGTTTTTAGGTTTATTCTCCAAACTTTTTCTCTTATATTTATAGAATGAGCTAAGAATGCTCTAAGGTCAGGTTCAATAGCGTCCATTTGCAAAATCACTTGTGCACGACTTTCGGTTTTATTTAAGTCAATAGCTAATAACGTGTTGATGATGGATATTTGAGAATAATTATAGCGGATAGGTGAAATATCGGCCACGATTAACTTGTTAACTAAGTTTGGGTACCTAAGCGCTAAAACCATGGCAGCCTTGCCTCCCATTGAATGCCCAATTATGTCTGCTGGTTGATCTAGCATCATAGCGACATCAGTAGCTAAATCGTCATAGCTGTGGGTTGAATGCCAAGGACTGTTCCCGTGGTTTCGTAAGTCTACACAAATTACCGGTCTTTGATTAGACATTGTTCGGGCGAATGAATTCCAATTATTGGCAGATCCAAAGAGCCCATGGAGAACTATTAATGGAGAACTTTGAGATTTTCCCCCGTAGTATATAGAGTTTAACAATTTATCCTCCTGACAAAGTGAATTGTATTAAATAGAGATACAACTTTAATTAAAGTCGTATGTTCGTTTCCGATAACACCCATATAATAGAGATTTAATTTCTGGGTCTATTGTTAATAAATATAAATTCTGTAATCCATAATGTCAGAGCGTAAAAGTTTTTTAAAATGTTAGTGAAATTTGTAGTGAGAGGTTAGCGTGATGCGTATTGGTTTTATAGGCTTGGGAAATGTTGGAGGAAAGCTTGCTGGAAGTCTGCTGAGGAATAACTTTGACTTAATTGTCCGAGACTTAGATCAAGAGCTGGTTAATGAATTTGTAAAGAAGGGGGCCAAGAAAGTTGATAGCCCTTTAGAGGTTGCAGAGCAATCTGATGTTATAATAACTTGTCTGCCACACCCCACAATATCAGCAGAGGTTATGGAGGGAAAAAATGGCGTTTTAGATGGATTGTCAAAAGGTAAAGTTTGGTTGGAGATGTCAACTACAGATGACCGTGAAGTGAAGAGGTTGGGAAAGAAAGTAATATTGAAGGGAGCAGAGGCGGTTGATTGCCCAGTGTCTGGTGGATGTCATAGGGCGGATACGGGAAATATATCAATATTTGCAGGTTGTGAACGAGAAACCTTTGAAAAAATTTTACCACTTCTTACCACATTAGGTAGACGCGTTTTACATACGGGAGGGCTTGGTTCAGCAAGTATTTTAAAAGTTCTAACAAATTATTTAGCGACAGCAAACCTTTTGACATGTGCAGAAGCCCTAACTGTCGCCAAGGGGGCTGGAATGGATTTAAGCACAGCGTTTGAAGCTATTAAAATATCATCAGGAAATTCATTTGTTCATGAAACAGAAAGCCAAGTAATATTGAATGGGTCTAGAGATATATCATTTACAATGGGTTTAGTTCACAAGGATATATCTTTGTTTCAGAAGATAGCGGATAACGTAGGCATACCATTAGAAATAAACCCACTTATGATTTCTATATTTGAAGATGGTATAAGCCGTTTTGGTGAAAATGAATTTTCTCCAAATATCATCAAGCGACTTGAAGAAAAAACTGGATTAGATATTACAACCTCTGGGTTCCCAGTAGAAATGTTGGATGATGAACCTGAAGAGCCTGGCTATGAGGTTATGCCTATTGGGAAGTAAATTACTGAGTTCAGGGCTAATAGATATATATAACATATATAATTTTTAAAGATGTGCTAATTGCACTTGTAAATCTTACACTTTATTGATTATCTGCACTAGAACGCAGGAGTACTATGATGAGATATAATGCCTTAAAGATTCTTAAAGAAGGTTTGACAGGAAATAAGAACTGGAAGCCCGTTTGGAGAGAACCTGAGCCAAAATCAGAATATGATGTTATCATAATTGGAGGAGGAGGTCACGGGCTGGCCACGGCTTATTATCTCGCAAAAAATCATGGGATAACTAATGTGGCTGTGCTTGAAAAGGGCTATATTGGTTCAGGAAATGTTGGCCGAAATACGACTATAGTTAGGGCCAACTATATGATTCCAGGGAATTCAGAATTTTATAGCCATTCTTTAAAGCTCTGGGAGACCATGGAGTCTGAACTTAATTATAATGCCATGCATTCACAGCGTGGTGTTATTAACCTGTTCCACTCGGATGGTCAGAGAGACGCTGCAGCCCGGCGGGGAAATATGATGATAAGTCAAGGAGATGATGCAATACTCTTAGATAGAGATGGAGTACGAAAAGAGCTTCCTTATTTGGATTTTGATAATCACCGGTTTCCAGTGTATGGGGGTCTTTTCCACAAAAGAGGTGGAAATGCTAGACATGACGCAGTAGCTTGGGGCTATGCGCGGGCTGCAGATCAGCTAGGTGTCGATTTAATTCAAAAGTGCGCAGTTACTGGGATAGATATAGTTAACGGAAAGGTTACCGGTGTTCAAACTTCTTTGGGACCTATTCGTGGAAAAAAAGTAGCAATTGTTGTGGCAGGTCGCTCTTCTGAGGTAGCTGCAATGGCTGGATTGGAAGTACCTATTGAAAGCCATATTTTACAAGCTTTCGTTTCAGAGGGATTAAAGCCGGCCATAAATCATGTGGTAACATTTGGTATGGGGCATTTTTATATTTCACAATCTGATAAAGGTGGTCTTGTTTTTGGAGGTGATTTAGACTTTCACGCTTCCTATTCGCAAAGAGGCAACTTACCAATGATGGAGCACGTTATGGAGGCGGGTATGAGTTTAATGCCGGCCATTGGTAAAGCCAAGGTCCTTCGAAGCTGGGGCGGAATCATGGACATGACCCCTGATGGATCTTTCATTATTGATAAAACAGAAGTTGAAAACTTATATATGGATTGTGGTTGGTGCTACGGCGGTTTCAAGGCTATTCCAGCCTCGGGCTGGTGTATGGCGCATCTCATGGCAGAGGATAAGCCACATGAGGTTGCAAAAAAACATACCTTTGATCGATTCAGAACTGGAGTTGGCCTAATGGACGAAGAATCCAAGGGCTCCCAGCACAACTTACATTAAGAGGAACCTAAATTATGCGTATTAAATGCCCTTTGTGTGGTGAAAGAGATAGACGCGAATTCTATTACCTAGGAGCCAAAGATTATTTAACTAGGCCAGAAGAGTCAAATTTGGATGCTATGCATAAGTATCTTCATATCAGAGAAAACCCTTGCGGCCTTACCGAAGATTTATGGCAACACGAGGCAGGTTGTAGGGCGTGGTTGTTAATTGAGCGTAATACAGCAACCCACGAAATTTTTAAAGTTGAGCTTGTTAATAACAAAAAGGATTCAAAGTAATGAGAGTTAAAGAGGGTCGCCTAATAAATTCATCTGCGCCACTTAAATTCACGTTCGATGATAAGGAATTCTCAGGTTATGAGGGTGATACACTTGCCTCAGCTTTAATAGCTAATGATGTTAAGGTCATTGGGCGCTCGTTTAAGTATCACCGCCCCAGGGGTTTGATGACTGATGGATCTCAGGAGCCAAACGGTTTGGTGGAAATAAGGGATGGAAACCAAACAACCCCCAATGTCCGGCTTACTACACAGGAATTAGTGTCAGACTTAAAGGTTTACTCCCAAAACTACTGGGGTACGTTAAAGTGGGACTTTTTAGAGTTAAATGACTTGATATCTCCATTTCTCTCTGCTGGGTTCTATTACAAAACATTTATGTGGCCGAAGAAGTTTTGGGAAGGCCTTTACGAGCCATCGATTAGACGAGCGGCAGGCCTAGGCAGGCTTTCTATGGCTAACAATAGTGATTATTATGAAAAAGCTTATGCGTTTTGCGATGTTCTTGTAATTGGATCGGGGCCAGCTGGAATTATGGCGGCCTTAACGGCTGCGAACGCTGGTGTTCAAGTTATTTTTTGCGAAGAAGATTCAATTTTCGGTGGTAGACTTAATTCAGAAAATTATGATGTTGATGGAAAACCTGGCCATATTTGGGCAAAAGAAAAAATAGATCAACTAAGTCAAATGGAAAATGTTCGCTGTATGTCAAGGACAACCGTTACAGGAGCCTATGATGGAGGGACTTACGGTGCAGTTGAGCGGATATCCCATCATGTTAAAGTAAAAGATGATGCTCTTCCTGTAGAAATTTTTTGGCGAATTGTGGCTAAAGGTGCTGTTTATGCGGCGGGATCTATGGAAAGGTCTATCGCTTTTCAAAATAATGATAGGCCAGGAGTGTTTACAGCTTCTGCAATGCGAGGTTACTTGAACCGTTACGGTGTCAGTCTGGGTGAGAAAGCAGTTATATTCGGAAACAATAATGACGCATTTAGAACTGCCAAAGATTTACATTCAAGCGGAATAGAAATTGCTGCTTATGTAGATAGTCGAAGTGACACAACCATTCAAGGTGATTTCCCTATTTTTAAGGGTGCGATGGTGACTAATGTCCGAGGAAGAATGGGAGTTAAAGAAGTCGAGGTGACAGAAGCTAACGGCTCTATTGTGAAAGTAGAAACTGGCATGCTTGGAGTGTCAGGTGGATGGAACCCTACAGTTCATCTAACATGCCATATGAATGGAAAACCAGAATGGAATGACCAATTAGCGGCATTTATACCGGTGCCGGGGATGATTCCAGGGCTAGAAGTAGCAGGAGCTGCAACTGGTGTTTTTTCAACAAAAGGATGTATGAAGTCTGGAGTATTTAGGGCAAAAGAAATTCTAAAGAATCTTGGGGTAAGTTATAAGACTACTTCAGTTCCTGAAGCTGAAAGTGACCCGACAGTGATAGTACCACTTTGGTCAGTTCCATGCAAAGGCCGGTCATGGATAGATTTTCAAAATGATGTGACAGTTAAAGATATCAAACAATCTGCAGAGGAAAATTTTAAATCTGTTGAACATATGAAGAGATATACCACTCAAGGGATGGCTCCAGATCAAGGTAAAAACTCAAATGTCGTAGCTTTAGCTGTTCTTGCTGATGTAACTGGGAGAGCAATACCAGAGACAGGGACAACTACATTTCGTCCACCCTACACCCCAGTTTCCATAGCGGCCATGGGGGCTTTTGCTCAGGGAGCAGGATTTGCACCGCAGCGCTTTACCACATCTCATCAACTGTCAGTTGATTTGGAGGCGCCGATGATTGAGGCTGGTTTATGGTACCGGCCATCATATTTTCCGAAAAAAGAAGAGAGTAGCTGGCGTGAAAGCTGTGATAGAGAGGTTGGATATGTTCGAGATAGTGTCGGAATAGTTGATGTCTCCACATTAGGAAAAATTGATATTCAGGGACAAGATGCCTCTGCTTTTCTTGATTTTGTTTACATAAATAATTTTTCTAAACTAGCTCCAGGTAAAGTTCGTTATGGTCTAATGTTACGGGAAGATGGACACGTCATGGACGATGGAACAGCCGCATGCATAAAGGAAAACCACTATGTAATAACTACAACCACTGCTTCTGCTGGGGAAGTGATGACTCATCTAGAGTTTGTACAACAATGTTTGGTACCACACTTTGACGTTACTTTGATGAGTGTTACTGAGCAGTGGGCTCAGTTTGCAGTCGCTGGGCCTAAATCTAGAGAACTGATCAACCAAATAATTGATGAAGAAATCAACAGTGATAATTTTACTTATATGGCTTATAAAGAAGTTAGTATTGGAGAGGTTAAAGCTAGATTATTTAGAATTTCATTTTCTGGAGAACATGCATATGAAATCGCAGTACCTTCTCGTTTTGGGGAGAGTATGTTTAAGCATTTGAAATCGTCTGCTGAAAATTTAGGTGGTGGGTTGTATGGGATGGAGGCATTAAATGTCCTTCGAATAGAGAAAGGGTTTATTACGCATGCTGAAATTGATGGTCGTATAACCGCTTTTGATTTAGGGATGCAAAAAATGATGTCATCTAAAAAAGACTTTATAGGCAAGACTGCTGCTTTGCGTCCTGGTTTGATTGATCAAGATAGAGATCAACTAGTAGGACTAATCCCTGTAACAGCTGAAGATAAACTTTTTGCGGGTTCGTATTTCTTTGATATTGATGCGTCAGCTGTAAGGGTTGCGCAACAAGGTTACTCCACATCTGTTGCTTACTCTCCAGAGTTGAATACTATGATAGCTCTTGGGTTTTTGAGAAATGGTAAAACTAGGATGGGTGAGAAAATTAAAGTAGTTGATCATCTGAGGAACACAGAAACAATTTGCAAAGTTTGTGATCCAGTATTTTTAGATAAAGAAGGAGTAAGAGCCCGTGCTTAAATTGATCTCAAAATCTCCTTTGAACGGCATGAAACCTATCAAGGTGGGTTCACTAGTCTTGAGTGAAATCACGTCAGTAAATATGTTTACTATACAACCTTTCAAAAATAAAACTAAGACAGTTTCAAAGGAATTAAAAAAGCTATTTCATCTAGAGTTACCTGGTGATGGTAAGAGTTTGGTTGCCAAAGATAATACAATTATGTGGATTGGGATGGGCCAGTACTTGTTTTTGGGAAATAAAGTTGAAAGTATTTCTGCTGCCATAACAGATCAATCTGATGCTTGGACTGTCGTAGAGTTAGCCGGCATTGATTCGTCTGATGTTATGGACCGACTATGCCCTGTAGACGTAAGATCGATGGAAGTTGGTGATGTTATCCGCTCACTTTTGGGGCATATGGCCACCATAGTAAGGAAAACTGATTTAGGATATGAACTGATGGTATTTAGGTCGTTTTCTAAGACCTTAGTACATGAAGTAGTTGGATGCATGAAGTCCATAGCAGCACAGAATAAATTAAGAGGCTTATAATAACTTTACAGATAATAACTTTACAGAATTATTGTTATTTCTTAAAGTTAAATGTAATGCCTAGACTTTATTTGATTAGAGCATAATATTGTAACAATGAATCTTTCAACAGCATTTCTTGATGAATTACGCTCTAGGACCTCTATAGTGCAGGTTGTGGGGCGTAAGGTAACTTGGGACATAAAAAAATCGAATCAAGGTAAGGGAGATATGTGGGCTCCATGTCCTTTTCATCAAGAAAAAACTGCTAGTTTTCATGTTGATGATCAAAAAGGATTTTATTATTGTTTTGGTTGCCACGCAAAGGGAGATTCCATTAGCTTTCTTATGGAAGTAGAGAACTTTAGTTTCATTGAGGCAGTAGAAATTCTGGCTTCTGAAGCAGGTTTACAGCTTCCACAAGTTGATAAGGGGTCTCAACAAAAAAATGATAAGAGAGCTGAACTTATCAAGGTTATGGAACTAGTAGTTAATATTTTTAAAGATCAATTAACTAGCGTAAATGCTACAAATGCGAGAACCTATCTACAGTCCCGTGGAACAACTCAGGAATCAATTGACCGATTTGAAATTGGCTATGCATTAGATGGTTATCAGAGTCTTTTTAGTCTTTTGAAAAAGAAAGATATAAGTGAAGAGCTTATGGTAGAGGCTGGTCTATGTTTGAAACCAGTGGACGGTCGCGGGTTAAATGATAGATTTAGAGATCGTATTATGTTTCCAATAAGAGACAGACGAGGTAACTGTATTGCCTTTGGGGGTAGAGCGATGAACCCAAAGGCAAAGGCAAAATATTTAAACTCTCCTGAAACTTTATTATTTGATAAAGGTAATACTCTTTATAATCATAAGCTCGCAAGGCAGTCGTTTGGTAGTGATACTGCATTAATTGTTGTAGAGGGTTATATGGATGTAATAGCAATGGATTCACATGGATTTAGAGCTACTGTTTCTACATTAGGAACAGCAATAACAGAAAAACAGCTTTCTCTATTTTGGCAAATATCTGCTGAACCAATTGTGGCACTGGATGGTGACACTGCTGGTACTAAAGCAGCTTATCGGTTAATGGATCTGGCTTTACCATTCCTTGAGGCACAAAAATCACTTCGTTTCTGTTTGATGCCAGAGGGTCAGGACCCGGATGATTTTCTAAGGATCTCTGGGAAGTCTAAGATGACCGAGTTAGTCGAAGGGTCAACACCATTAATCAACCTATTATGGAAACGGGAGACCGAGGGAAAAATTTTTGATAGCCCAGAAAGGAGAGCTTTATTAGATAAGACCTTGCGGGCTATCATTAACCAAATAAAAGATAGAGAGTTACGTAAGCATTACGGAAGTGAATTTGCATCTCTCAGATCAAACTTATTTTATCAATCCAAAGGTTATCAGATAAGGAATCCAAATAAAAAGTATCCTTATAAAGATGCCAATATAGCAACCGCGTCTTCTAATACAAAAAAATCTATGATTGTTACATCTCAAGATATGGAGGTAAGGTTACGAGAGGCGCTACTTCTTGCAGTGATTATTCGTAACCCTCGCTTTATTGGAGAGTTTGTTAAAGAACTTGAGTTGATAGATTTTAGGTTAGAAGAGCATAAAAAGATTTTGTCTACTGTTTTGGGAAGCTACTATGAAGAAAATAGTAAAGATATAGAGGAATTTTTAAAAGACAAACTTGGAATAAATAATATTTCACGGATTTTTGGACTAAAGCATTTGATGATTGCGCCAGCAATGTTACCTAAGGCGTCCGACGATACAATTCGTCAAACAATAATAGGAGAGATCACTAAAATTCATGCTCGTCAGGGTATCGAAAGAGAAATTAAAGAGGCAGTTGAAGATTTGAAGGGTGCTACAGATGAAAGCCTTACATGGAGGGTTTCTAGGGCTGCTGAGGCTAATGATTCCGCCAATAAGCTACAAAAAGGCGTAAGTGAGAATGAGTTAGATAATCATAAGTTTCTTTCAGATGGGTTACAGGCTCTTATTGATAATCAGGTTTGGAAAAAGAAAAAAACTAAATAAACGTGCGAATCATATTGATTCGGATTACAGAGTAGAAAACGAATCGTTTTGGGGAATCATACAATGGCTGCGAAAGACACAGACGACCGCAAACAAGAGCGAGAAGATGAAGCAAATGGCTTAGATATGAGCCAGGCAGCTGTAAAAAAAATGATTACGGAAGCGCGTGCCAGGGGTTATATTACCTATGATCAGTTAAATCAGGTACTGCCTCCCGAACAGATAGCCTCTGAGCAAATAGAGGATGTCATGTCTATGCTTTCAGAGATGGGCATTAATATTGTTGAAAATGAAGAGGGAGAGGAAGAACCTTTAGGAACTACAGATCTGGTTGAGTCTAACCAGACAAAGGAAGTGGCTGTTTCTACGGCGTCTACTGAAGTCTTAGATAGAACAGATGATCCAGTTAGAATGTACTTAAGGGAAATGGGGTCTGTTGAGCTGTTAAGTCGTGAAGGTGAAATAGCTATTGCGAAAAGGATTGAAGCTGGACGAAACACTATGATTTCAGGGTTGTGTGAAAGCCCATTAACATTTCAAGCGATTACTATTTGGAGAGACGAGTTATTAAGCGAAGATATTTTATTACGTGATGTAATAGATTTAGAAGCAACATTTGTAACGAGTGAGGGTGAAGAAGGTGGCTTAATGGAAGCTTCAAGCGTTCCAGAACCTTCGGTTGTGAAAGCTACTAAGGCTGAAGATAAGCAAGAGTTAGACGCAGATGGGGACGTGATTGCAACTGACGATGACGATGAAGATGAAGATGAAAAAGAAAATATGAGTCTTGCTGCAATGGAGGAGGCGTTAAAGCCTAAAGTATTAGAGACATTAGACTTAATAGCAAAAAATTATAATAAGTTGTCAAAATTACAAGATTTTCGCATTTCAGCAACATTAAATGAAGAAAAAAAGTTTTCGAAAAAGCAGGAAACTGCATATCAAAAATTAAGAACAGAAATAATGGAATCTGTAAATTCTTTGCATCTACACAATAATAGAATTGAGGCCCTTATAGACCAAATGTATGGGATTAATCGAAAGATAATGTCTATAGATAGTACAATGGTTAAGTTGGCCGATATAGCCCGCATAAACCGTCGTGAGTTTATAGATGAATACCGTGGTTATGAATTGGACCCTTCCTGGATAGAACGCATATCTCTGAAAACTGGTCGAGGCTGGACAGCATTAATTGAAAAAAGTTTAGAAAAAGTAGAACTTCTGAGAACAGAAATGGCTCAGGTTGGCCAATATGTTGGTGTGGATATTACAGAATTTAGAAGACTTGTTCAGCAAGTTCAAAAAGGCGAAAAAGAGGCAAGACAGGCAAAAAAAGAGATGGTTGAAGCTAACCTTCGCTTAGTAATTTCAATAGCAAAAAAATATACCAACAGAGGTTTACAGTTCTTAGATCTTATCCAAGAGGGAAATATAGGTTTGATGAAGGCTGTTGATAAATTTGAGTACCGAAGAGGTTACAAGTTCTCAACGTATGCAACGTGGTGGATTCGCCAGGCAATAACCAGATCTATTGCAGACCAAGCTCGTACTATAAGAATTCCAGTGCATATGATTGAAACAATTAACAAACTTGTTCGTACAGGCA
>CAJIZW010000002.1 GCA_905181985.1 uncultured Paracoccaceae bacterium
AATGACAACCGAAAGTACTAATTCTAAAAATAATAAAAATACTCCAACTGGTATATTTTGAGTCGGACCATACGTATTATCAGCCTCGGTATTAACAGATTTTTGACTAAGCAAAAATACATCCTCGTTAAAAAGAGTTAATAATAAAAGAAAGTGTCAATAAGAGTGTCACAAAAGGTGTCTCACTAAGGAGATGTACTTACAAGCCCAAAAAATCTAAAATTTCTTTATCCATTTCTTGATAAACAAGAGAAACTTAAGTCATGGTAAATCGATTCTAAAAAGCTTTATTTATTTTAATATACGCTCCACTAATCTTTGGACCCTTAATGCCTCTTGGATTGTTGCAAGTCGATTGGGCAACCCTTTTACATTCAAGGATAAATCATCAAGTTGACCTTTCAGACTTACTGCTCTTGGATCTGAGGGGTCATCCCTAAGCATTATAAATTCGCCACCGCCAGACTCTGCATCTTTATAGAATTCTGAGATTCGTCTGCTTTTCAAGGATCCCTTAATCGTAAATTCTTGTCTGTCAGGCTGAACACCTCCTACACTTGCCAAAATATTCACAGGACATCCCTGTCTGGATTCCAGCCTAGCCAATACCTCAGTCTCACATAATAATGGGTCATCAGGGTAGGTAGTATTTGCTGAAACTACCTTTAAAGGACCAAGGACACGTTCTGAAAAAAACAAGAAATGTGAAATTACTTCTCTAGTCATTCCACCTTCTGCCTTAAATCGTAGCCAATCAGCTTCTTTTTGCCATTGTCGCGGCCAAGACGGGTAGGTTATAATCATATCTACACCTAAGATTGATCCCATATCTCCACGATCTTTTGCTTCAAGCAAATCTGTTAGTGCTATCCCAGACGCTTGAGAGAAGTTTACAGCCGTCGGCACAGCATATCCTTCAAGTTGTGTAACTAGTTCCACACTATCTTCTACGTCAACCCCAAATGGTTTCTCCAAAAACAATGCCTTTCCAAACCTGGCTGCTTCTAATGCATAAGCTTTCCGAACGACTGGTGGACAAGCAAGATAAACTAAATCAGCAGCCTGAATAGCGTCACTAGAGTTTTCCATAATGTGTGCCTGAGGGTTTTCCTTGAGCGCAAGTTTGCACGCATTTTCCTCTGGATCCCATAGGTAGTCAGGCTCATAATCAGAATGTAACCGCATATGCTCTAACATTCGCCGTCCCATTATACCCAACCCTATAATCGCAACCTTTATTGTCATACTATCTCCTGATTATTACTCGATAACATTAATGTTTAATCATATTAAAAAATTATTTATCACTCCACTCCCAGGGAATAATATAATCACCTAGAGCTTTACTAATACTTACATCAACACTATCGGATTTAACTGAATCTAATACTGCTACAAGACCGAGTTTCTTGTCTTCTTTAATATATAATACTTTTTGCTCTAACTGGGATTCACTTAACGCCGAATTGTAGACCCGGGTAATGGCTTTTTTTCGTAAATCTGGTTTAAATATTTTTCCAACCGCAGTTTTTGGTAGCACATCTACTATTTCAAGGTATTTTGGCCATGCACCTCGATGCGGAATTTTGTCTTTACAATAGTTAACTAGCTCTTCTGTTTCAACATTCATATTTTCATTCAGCTCGACATACACACACGGCATTTCACCTGTTTTAACATCTGGTTGACCAATGGCTCCTGAAAGAGCGACCGCGGGATGCCCTGCTAACGCTTCTTCTATAAGATTGGGATCGATATTCTCCCCACTTCGTATGATGATGTCTTTAGCACGTCCCGTTATCCATAAATATCCATCACTATCAAGACGACCTAAGTCGCCAGTGCGTAAATAGTCTTTTTCAACAAACAAATCTTTGTTCGCCTCATGAGACTTATAGACTTCACCAATATTTACCCCAGCATTAGAAACACAAATCTCACCAATTTCGTCAGTACCAAGTACTTTATCTAATTCACCTGAAATAGAAAAAGAACAAATTTTAATCTTAGTATGAGGTAGTGGTATACCAACAGATCCAACCTTTCTTTTTCCTTCCTTAGGATTGCATGATACCAAGCATGTGGCCTCAGTAAGCCCATACCCTTCAATAATTTCTACGCCAGTAACCTCTTGAAACCTTTTAAATAACTCTATTGGAAGTGGCGCTGAACCACAAAAAGCACCATCCAATGAGGAAATATCACTGTCTCCAACTGGGCGTTGCAGCAACGCTGCCGCAGCGGTAGGAACTGTACACACAAATGTGGCACTCCAACGCTCAATAAGTTTCCAAAAATTATCAAAAACACCCTCCCCGCGGTAACCAGCAGCTGTTGGTAAAACCATATGTGCGCCTGATAACAAACACCCTGCCCAGATTGGATAAGCAGCAAAAACATGAAATAAAGGTAAAGGGCACATGATAATATCATCTTCGGAATACAGTAATGATGCGCCAATCCATCCATTGTATAGAACACCTGAATGTCGGTGCTGAGCGATCTTTGGCATACCAGTAGTTCCACCAGTATGAAATAGAGCACAGTAAGGATCAGTTAAGTCCTCTTCAAATGATAATTTTGTACTATTCTGTGAAGCTAGAGATTGGTTGAAATCAATTACTTTAGCAGAATGTTTAGTACTATTTTTAGGCCTTATAAAAGGAACGATCAGCTTTGAGATCCCTGATAGATGAGGAAGTAAATCTAACTCGATAACTGTCTTAACATTTGGAGAAAGTGCTACTGCTTGACTGGCTAAATCAGAAACATTTGTTTTTGGAAATGCTTTCAGTGTCACTAAAACTTTTGCATTTGTTTCCTTCAAAAGGGCAGCAATACTCTCAGGCTCTAATGTTGGATTAATTGGTGCAACAATCCCAGACGTCATACCCCCCATAAGGGTTATTAAAGTTTCATGAGTTGTTGGCAGGAGATATGCTACAACGTCTTTGGGGCCAACTCCAAGACTTCTAAAGAGATTAGCAGCTTGAGTTACTTTTGATGTTAACTCTGACCAACTTAACGTAATGGCCTTAGAGTTCGCATCCGACTTCAATTGGAAGCTTACCGCTGGACGGTCCGGGTACACATCCCTAGTCTTAAGGAGCCTTTGATAGACTGTTGCAGAGTCAAGAGCCTTATCGAGTGGCATTTTATTTTCTAAGTCAAGAATATCTTGAGGGTTTCGAAAAGGATGACCCATGATGTATCTCCCACTTTGGATTACTAATAGAGTATAATCTTACATGTTAAGGATGGGATTAACACCTCACAAATGTAAATGTTTGGTTTTGTTGTAGATCATTGAATAGCCCCGGAGTAAAAAAATCGTCCAAGCCCTGTTGTAAAAATTATACAACCTCCAACAGAATGATACATAACAATCTCTAGAAAGTTTCGGTTTTTCTTGTAAATATACGCAAACACTAAACCCCCAAGAAATGTAATGGTAATGGCAACTAAGTTCCAATAAAATAAATGTGCTAAGCAAAAAGCAATCGCATTAATTATTACCAAATATTTTTTATTTGGAAAAATACTTTTATATCTAATAAAAAATAATGGTCTAAAAATAAGTTCTTGTGGGAGCGCAGATATGATTGGATACGCTATCATTATAAGAATCCATAATTTTAGTGAATGATTAGGTAAGTCATAAAAGTGTTTGGGAATAAGTAAAAAAGTTATTAAACTAAATATCAATAAACAAAATAATGAAAACCATCCTAATGCCTTCCAATCAAACTTAGTACAATCTTGCCAAAGACTTCTCCATCTAAATGTTGATGTAATTTGTAATAAAATAATTCCAAATAGAGTAAAACACAAAAGTCCAGGGAATAAAAAACTTGGGGGAATAAAAAAAGCAGCCGATACGGGCAAAATAAAAAATAGGATTAAAAACTCTAATACGAGATAGATTTGCCTCATAAAGCTCTTTAATCAATCAAATAATTTTTTGTAAACTGTTAATTTTAATTTAATCAGAGTAATATTTTATAATTACCCTGAGTATTCTTCAGCTAATTATAGGTTACGTAATTTTACCAAGTAGACTTCTGTTCATTCTTGGGTTTTTTTTCTTTCTTATTCTCAGTTTCTTTTGAAAGGAATAAAGTTACGAATATAAGAAGAGTAACTGCTGCTACTATAATTTGTTCAATTTCCATTTTGTATAACACCTCCGTTGCAATTTTAGATTAATATATTGAAAGGACTTTAGCACAAATTATTCCAAAGTAATCCTAAAAAAAAATAATGGGTGAACGCACCCTACGCTGATGTTGACCAATTTTTATTTGCGTCTGTCTTTGTGCCCTATCGTTTTCTTCTTAAACCATTGCTGACGAGCTTGCTTCGAACTAATCTTTGGCTCTATCACTACAGTACTATCTAATACTTTTTTACTTGTGTCATCTGCAGCCGAAATTGTGTTACCAGACAAGGGTTTAAAACTCTCGCCACCCGTTGTTTTTGAGAGGTTCCCTTTTCGAGTTTTCTCAAGCGACCCAATATATAAACCTGCCTTACGCTCTCGTCTGCATTTTTCAGAACAATATTTAACGTTTGGCCATTCAGTCTTCCATTTCTTGCGCCAATTAAAAGGCTTCCTACAAGTTTCACAAACTTTTGATGGGAGATTTGTCTTATTCATTTTGTTAAGTGGACCCTTTAGTAAAACAGCATTATTTATTCGGATGGAATGTTATAATAATACAAAGAAGTTAAATTAGCAAAACCTACGATCTAATGCCATTGATCATCGGCACAATATAGAACCCTTAATCCTTGTACGAACGGATGCCAATGATAAGCTTTTTAATTAAATCTGTAGTCTATCTATATACACTCAATATCTGAAATACGACTAAATGAAATGATGGCAACTTGTAGG
>CAJIZW010000003.1 GCA_905181985.1 uncultured Paracoccaceae bacterium
ACAGATTCTAGCAATATAGATCTTCATTATATTCATTCTGAAACAAAAATTTATGCTCTGAAAGTAGGAGCTGATCCGTTTCAAGTAACATTTACAATTAATTGATACGGTTGAGTGATTGCTCAGTATATTTTATTAATATACGCTTTTCCCTCATAGTATAAATTCAGATATTAACTCTTAGCTATATCATTTAGGAATTGTAAGCATGCCATATTATTTTTGTAATACCTTTTTTAAGAAAATTATTATACAGATTTTCTTAATAATTTTCTTAACACTGCCTACCTTAGCGACAGAAAAAGTAGAAATTAATCGCCTATATCAGGCTTTAAATCTAAAAGGCCTTTTTCAGGAACTACAAGAGGAGGGCATTATAGCTGGTACAGAGATGTTAAAGGATGGTGGCCAGAGCCAACAGTCTCAAGCATGGGTCATCACACTCAAAGAGATTTACTCTGCAGAGAGTTTGGAAGAATTTTTTAAAAGTGAACTACTAAAGTTAAATGTAGTTGAAAAAATGGTTAACGCCATTAATTTTTATGAAACTCCACTTGGGAAGAAATTAATTAAAGATGAGTTAATTACTAGAAGAGCTCTTAAAAATGAAAGTAAAAAGATACAGGCAAAAAAGATTTTGAATCAGTTGAAATACTTTAAGCCCAATCGTTTAAAATTATATCAAAAAATTATTGAGGAAAACAATTATATCGAAGATAATATTTCTAGCTCAATGAACTCAAACCTTGCATTTTATCAGGGCTATTCATTAAGTTTACCCAGTGACAAACAAGGTTTATTAGAGGCAGAAATTATATCAAAAATTTGGAAAAATGAAAATGAAACTCGTGAGAGAATGACGGAGTGGGTATTAGGTTTTACAGCTTTTACTTTTAAGGACTTAACCAGCAAAGAGTTAAACCTTTATTTAGAGTTTTCGGAGTCTACTTCTGGTAAGCTTCTTAATAATTCTATTAATTATATTTTGGATAAAGCCTTTGAGGATCAAAGCTATAAGCTTGGTCAAGCATTTGCCATCTTAAGTGAGCAGGGTGGTGCATAAAGATTTTATAATTAAGGACGTGTAACTAAAAATAACTGTTACAGAAATGCGTTTCTCAGTTGACTTGTGTGGCAATAACTAGAATAAGCCGCGTACATAGTAACAGTATTACTATTTTTTTAATTATCGTTCCAATCCGGAACGCGCTGTCCGAGGTGGTACTATTACAAGTACCGTTAACACCGAATGGGGACCGTAGGGCGCGGCTATAACAGGATAAACACAATGTTTGCAGTTTTAAAGACTGGCGGAAAACAATACAAGGTTTCGTCAGGAGACATTCTAAGAGTTGAAAAGCTCGACGCCCAAGCTGGTGAAAAAATACAATTTAACGAAATTCTATTGGTTGGAGGCCCTAATACAGTTGTAGGTAGCCCACTTGTAGCTGACGCCGGTGTTCAAGCTGAAGTTATTGACCAAATAAAAGGTGTTAAGACAATAAACTTTGTTAAACGTCGAAGAAAGCACTCATCAAAAAGAACAAAAGGTCATAGGCAACAGCTAACACTTTTGCGCGTGACGGACATTCTAGCCAAAGGGGCTAAGAAATCTGGGGTAAAGGAAGCTGTAAGCGGAGCAGGTCTTATTATTGAAAAGGCTTCCAACCCAACAATAGCTGAGAAACCTTCTAAGGCTGCACCGGCTCCTACACCGGAAGCAAAACCAAAAACAGCTACTAAACCAAAAACAGCCACTAAACCAAAAACAGCCACTGCGATTAAAAAGCCTAGCGTAGTAAAGGCAAAGAAACCTGTTGAGGTCAAAAAAGCAAGTACTTCAGAAAAGAAGACAGCAGCTAAACCTGCTGGTAAAACAACTAAGAAGGCAACCAAGGAGAGTAACAATGGCTCATAAAAAAGCTGGAGGTTCATCACGCAACGGCCGAGACTCGGCTGGAAGACGTCTTGGAGTTAAGAAATTTGGTGGTGAGATAGTTATTCCGGGTAATATTATATGCCGTCAGCGTGGTACGCGATGGTGGCCTGGTGAAGGTGTAGGTCTTGGAAAAGATCATACTATTTTTGCTAAAGTTGATGGGGCTGTAAAATTTCATAAAGGCCTGAAAGGTCGTACATTTATATCAGTTCTTCCGAAAGCCGAAGCAGCAGAGTAGCCGTACCTAAAGAAATTTTTTTAAGGGATCGGCTTTTTAAGTCGGTCCTTTTTTATTTTAAGGTTATAATAATGAGTATAGCGTTTGCTAGTTTTGTTTTTTTTGCCGTAAGTGTAATCGGGACGCCAGGTCCAGCTAATATGGTCCTGATGGCAGCTGGTGCTAAATTCGGATTTAAATCTTCATTACCTTTTGTTTTTGGTGTTTGTATTGGTAAGCAAATTATAATCTGGCCTATTGGGTTCGGTTTGCTAGAGGCTGCATCAGGCGCCCCTTTAGTTTTTTCACTTCTAAAGTGGGTATCAGCAGCATACATGATATGGTTGGCTTGGCGAGTTGCAAATATGCGCTTTCAAGTAAAGGAGGATATAGAGAAAGTTCCTGGGTTTATAGCTGGTCTTTTGGTTCACCCATTTAATCCAAAAGCTTGGGCACTAATAACTACCAGCTTTACTGCGTTCACTTATGATAATTCCCCTGTATTTCAAACTACACTGATAATGGCCGTTATCATTTTGGTTATACAGCTAATATTTCATCCGCTGTGGACAATGGGTGGAGTAAAAATGGCTCAATATTTTGCTGGCACGTGGCTAGAAAAGTATTTGATGTGGACCCTTGGAACTGTTACGTTATTAACTGTACTAAGTGTACTCGTAGCAGGTGAACTATGAGTACTTCTGCAGTCGTGTCAGAAAAAACTGTTTTTAAAACAAAACGGTTTACCATAAGGCCTCTAAATTCAACCGACATTACGAAAGTTGAAATGTATGTTAGAGACATTCGACTTGCTAGATCGTCTGGAACGATCCCACACCCGTTAACTCCTGGCTTCGTAAAAGATTTTATAGAAAAATCTATGTCCGACGAAACCTCTTTAGATGCATGGAAAATTGAATTTGAAGAGTCTGGAAGTACTGACTTAATAGGGGTTGTAAGCTTAAACAGATTAGACAGATCACAATCTGAAATTGCTTATTGGGTTATTCCTGCTATTTGGAATACGGGTGTTGCAACTGAGGCTGTAAAAGCTTTCATTGAATTTAACCCTCAAAATTGTAAAACAATTTTTGGTTCAGTTTTTCAGGACAACCCAGCTTCCTCTAGAGTATTAACAAATGCTGGCTTTGAATATATTGGAGAGGCCGAAAGCCTTTCTGTGGCGAGATCATCGATGGTTGCAACTTGGACTTATATTAAAAAATTAGATTAACGTCTTTTATGAAATAGCGTAGGGTATTAAAGTGAAATTTCTTGATCTAGCAAAAGTTTATATTCGATCTGGCTCTGGGGGAAGTGGCTCTGTAAGCTTTCGAAGAGAGAAACACATAGAATATGGTGGGCCAGACGGTGGAAACGGTGGACGAGGCGGAGATGTTATAATTGAAGCAGTTGACGGTCTTAACACATTAATAGATTACAGGTATCAACAGCACTTTTTTGCTAAAAGTGGCCAAAATGGAATGGGAAAACAACGATCTGGTAAGGACGGTGACCATATTATTCTTAAAGTTCCCGTAGGAACAGAGATCCTTGATGAAGATGAGGAAACTGTCTTAGTAGACATGGCCACCTTAGGGCAAAAATTTAAACTCGGCACTGGTGGAAATGGTGGCTTTGGCAACCTCCACTTCAAAACGTCCCTTAACCGAGCTCCAAGGCGCGCAAATCCCGGTCAAGCGGGAATAGAACGCACAGTTTGGCTTAAATTAAAATTAATTGCAGATGTCGGCTTGTTGGGAATTCCAAATGCTGGCAAATCTACCTTTTTAGCTGCCTGCTCGAATGCAAGACCAAAAATTGCTGACTATCCTTTTACTACACTTCACCCAAATCTGGGAGTTGTAGGGATCGATCAGACAGAATTTGTTGTTGCAGACATTCCAGGTTTAATCCAAGGGGCTTCTGAAGGAAAAGGAATAGGGGATAGATTTCTCGGTCACGTCGAAAGGTGCGCAGTCCTACTTCACTTAGTTGATGGAACATCTAAATCAGTGACAAAAGAGTACAATACTATTGTTACTGAGTTAGAAAAATATGGAGGAGATCTCGCATTTAAACCAAAAATAGTGGCTCTGAATAAAATTGATGCGCTAACTCTGAATCAAAGGAAGAAAAAACTTATTGAACTTAACAAAGCAACCAATAGTAAAGTTTATGAAATGTCTGGTGTTAGTTCGGCTGGTGTTACTGAGATATTGAGAGAGCTCCGAAAAGTAATAGATAAGTCAAACACGCCAGAAGTTCTTGATGTGGAAGACAAGCAATGGCGACCCTAAAGAAATATAAACGTATTGTTATTAAAATTGGATCTTCACTACTTGTGAGTGATAAAACTGGTAATTTGAATATAGACTGGCTTAAAGCATTGGCCAGCGACATTGTCACATTAAAAAGAAAGAAACATGATATAATTGTGGTTTCATCCGGTTCCATCGCACTTGGGAGGGAGGCACTTAAGCTTACATCAAAATCTTTAGCGTTAGAAGAATCCCAGGCTGCGGCAGCTGTTGGGCAAATCCAATTGGCAAGAGCTTATGAAGATGTGTTAGCCACTCACAACATTACTGCAGCACAGGTCCTGGTTACTCTTGAAGACATACGCAGTCGAAAGCGGTACCTAAATTCAAGAGCCACACTTAACCAGCTTCTTTCGATGAATGTTGTACCTATTGTTAATGAAAATGATACAGTCGCTACTGAAGAAATAAGATATGGGGATAATGACAGGTTAGCAGCACAAGTAGCAGTCACTGTTGGAGCTGATTTAGTAATTTTACTTAGTGACGTGGATGGTCTTTACAGTGCTGACCCATCGATCGATATGGCTGCAAAATTTATCCCGGAAGTTACTGAAATTACTCCAGAAATCGAAGCCATGGCTGGGGAAGCTAGAAACGTTATAGCAAAAGGTGGAATGAAGACAAAAATTATAGCGGCAAAGATGGCAACGTCAGGGGGTGCGTCCTTAGTTATAACCAGAGGGTCGACATTTAATCCACTTGAACTATTAAATGCTGGAACCATGAGTACTTGGTTTAAGGCTAAAGAAAACCCACAACAAGCAAGGAAGTCCTGGATAAAATCGATGAAAGCATGCGGGGATATTACTATTGACCCAGGTGCAGAGGAAGCTCTTAAAATTGGAAAGTCTTTACTTCCCGCTGGTGTACTTAGTGTATCTGGAAAGTTTGAACGTGGTGACCCTGTGGACATAAGTAACTCGGAAGGTTTAAATATTGGCATAGGCATCGTTAGGTACACAGCCTTAGAAGCAAGAAAGTTAATCGGTTCTCGACTAGTTGAGGTGGAGAAAATATTAGGCTACCCTAGCCGAAAGGCGCTAATTCACCGCGATGACATGGCACTGTAAGTTTACAATCTAAAACTATATTAGGGTTTAATAAGATGAATTCACCTGACATTAAAATTTTAATGGCCGAAATTGGTAAGAAAGCTAAAATTTCTGCTGAAGTTCTAGCTTGTTCTGACCCAATGGAAAAACAACAGGCTCTAGTGAGAGCAGCGGAGAGTATTTCCGATAACAAAGAAAAAATTCTAAGTGAAAACTTTAAGGATATTCAAAAAGCAAAGTCTAATGGATTATCAGATGCAATGATTGACAGACTTTTATTAGACGACATACGAGTTGAAGGGATCTCTAAGACACTGAATTCAATCGCGACTTTAAAAGACCCGATTGGTCAGATTATTAGTGAGTGGAACCAACCTAGTGGATTAAATATAAAAAGAGTTCAGACACCGTTAGGGGTTATAGGGGTTATTTATGAAAGTAGGCCTAATGTTACGGCAGATGCTGGGGGTCTGTGTTTCAAGTCAGGGAATGCAGTTATTTTAAGGGGTGGATCAGAAAGCTCTCACTCATCAAAAGCAATTCACAGCTGTCTTGTTAACGGTCTGCAGTCTTCTGGGTTTCCAGCTGAAGCTATTCAGTTAGTCCCAACAACCTCAAGGGAAGCTGTATCGGAAATGTTGAGCATGACTGATTACATAGATGTCATAGTCCCACGCGGAGGAAAAAGCTTAGTCAAAGTAGTTCAAGAGCAGGCAAAAGTACCTGTATTTGCGCATCTAGAAGGAATTGTACATATTTATATAGATAAGGATGCAAGCCTAGAAAAAACTCTTAAAATAGTTCTTAACTCAAAAACACGTCGTACCGGTATTTGTGGGGCGGTTGAGTGCCTTATTTTTCATCGTGACATAGTTTCAACAATTGGCAAAGATGTACTTAGTTTGTTAATGGCAAGAGGTGTTAGAGTGAATGCTGATAAGGCTCTCTCGTCATTAAAAGGAACGAACCCGGCAAAAGATGAACACTGGGGAAAGGAATATCTTGATATGGAAATTTCTGCTCTAGTAGTAGATGGGATTGATCAAGCAATGAAACATATTAAAACTTTTGGATCCAATCATACCGATTGTATTGTGACAGAGGATGAAAAATCTGCTCAAACTTTTCTTAACGGACTGGATAGCGCTATAGTGATGCACAACGTCTCAACTCAATTTGCCGATGGTGGTGAATTCGGGATGGGTGCTGAAATTGGAATTTCTACTGGAAAGATGCACGCAAGAGGTCCTGTAGGAGTAAACCAACTTACCAGCTTTAAGTATATTGTTTCAGGAGATGGAATTATTCGTACTTAAGGGGTTTACTAAATTAAAAGACAGGTACTTACAAAAAACACTTATGCTTTACTGAGCTTTCTAACTATCAGGGAACTACCAATAAGCATTAAAGAAGTTATCAATAAGCATAGTGAAACTCCTCCTAATTGGTATAGTATTCCGGATAAGAGTGTTCCAATCAGCCGCCCAACAGAATTAGACATATAGTAAAACCCAACATCCAGAGGAGCTTCTTCATTAAAGCTTAATGCCAGAACCAAGTAAGAATGCAGGGCAGAGTTCATGGCAAAAATAAACCCAAAACCAAAAAGCCCTAAAATTATCCAACTTATCACCCAAATGCCTGCATTCGGATTCAAAAAAAGTACACATGACAATATCAAAGGTATCGGGAATGCCAACATACTCCATTTAAATGCAGCTTTTTTGATATAGCTTTCATCATTTAAGAAAGTTTGAAATATCAATGGGGCAGTAGTTTGGAAAACACCATAAAAAATGACCCATAGTGCCATAAAACCACCAACAAATAGAAAACCAGATTGGTCAATACTAAAGAAATTTTCAATGCCAACTGAATAAAAGTATAATGGAACGGCAACAACAAACCAGGTATCTCTTGCGCCAAATAAAAACACCCTAGCCAAACTTAATATATTAATACTTTTATTTCGTGAAAATACTTCACTAAATTTTATATTCTTTTTTCTTTTTGATAGCGAGAAAAAAACTGATTTGAACGTTAAAAGTAATGTAAATATTAATAAGATAACCAAAATAATTAAGATAGTTTCAAAAGTTAAAAAGCCTAGCGATAATGCTCCAAAAAAAAATCCTAACCCCTTAATGACGTTCTTCGAACCAGTTAAATAACTAACCCATTTAAATAATTTACTAGGTTGGTTAGGGGAAAGAAATTTTATCGAACTTTTGGCACTTACCTTAACTAAGTCTTTCGCAATTCCTGACGCTCCCTGTAAAATCATTATTTGAATTAAATACAATACTTCGGTGCTTACCTCACCAAATTGACTTAAGAGAGAAATAGTCAGAATTTGTATAACTATACCAGTATACAAAATCGATGATAATCCAAACCTACTACCGATCCACCCAGCGGTTAAATTAGTTATTACCCCCGCGACCTCATATAAAGAAAAAAGAAAGGCTATTTGAATTGCTCCAAAACCTATCATATGAAAATGTAAAAGAACTAACATCCGTAGAGCACCATCTGCGAACATAAAAACCCAATAGGCTAGAGTTACGTAGTTATAAACCTTTTTATTGGCAGCTAAATTCAAAGAAATTTTCCTGCCAATTCTGCCACATCAACCAACCTATTGGAGTACCCGAACTCATTGTCATACCAGGCGTATATTTTTACCTGAGTGTCATTTACCACGAGAGTTGAAACTCCATCGATTATCGAACTTCGGCTGTCACCAATGTAATCACTTGAGACTAGTGGCCTCTCTTCGAACCCTAAAATACCATTCAATTGATGCTCAGCATAACTTTTTAAGGTTTTATTTATCTCTTCAATAGATGTTGAACGCACCATTTCGAAACAACAGTCCACAAGCGATGCGTTGAGGATAGGAATCCTTACTGCATGGCCAGTTAATTTATTAGTTAGATCTGGGTAAATTTGAGCAATTGCCTTAGCAGAGTTAGTAGTGGATGGAATTAAGTTAGTTAAAGCTGATCGAGACCGCCGCAAGTCTTTGGCGGGTCGGTCAACTATTGTTTGGGTATTTGTTACATTATGTATTGTAGTATATGAACCGTGCTTGATCCCGATACTATCGTGAAGGGCTTTAACAACTGGAGCAAGGCAATTTGTGGTGCAACTAGAGGCAGAAAGAACATTGTGGAGCATAGGCTTATAAACACTCTGGTTAACCCCATATACAATATTAATTCCAACATCATCTGGCACTGCAGCCGAGATAATTGCTTTTTTGATCCCTAAATCAGCATATAAAGGAAATTGACTTTTGCTTTTGAATTTTCCACTACAATCAATGACAATGTCAGCCACTCCGTTTGGCAACTCCTTAATGTTCTCTTTATCATAGATAAAAATTTCTTTACCATTGATCATAATCGATGACTTATTATATTTAATACTTTGATCGAATCTGCCATGTACGCTATCAAATTCAAGCTGGTAGGCCACTATTTCTGGAGTGCATTTTGGATCGTTTATAAAGGTAACATTAGCATTTTTACTCAAAAGAACTCTAAGTGTTAATTTACCGATCCTACCAAATCCATTAATAGCGTAAGTGGTCAATTTATTCTCCATCCTATTTGTGTGAACTAGAACTATTTATAGTCCTGTTATATTTGGTATTTGTTAAAGTTTGTTAAAAAATAATAGAAATTAGTGAATCCGATTAAAGTAAATACCGTTTACTTTAATAGCCAATCGGGCAATATTTACACAAGTAGACTGAATATATTGTCTAAAAAGAATAATCCACACTTAATAACAATCGCTAGAGACTCTAGGGTTGATGTTAAAATATTATGGTCCAATTAGTATGTTTCAAAAGTTTACCTTACTTAAATGCTCAGCACCTCTGTCGTTAAATTTATTATACGTACGTGAATCTATGTTGCTACCACAAACTATTAAGCCAATTTTTTTAGATGAAAGTTGATTCTTTAGCCCAAAAAGTATACCAGCCATTGCTGCCCCAGCCGCAGGTTCAACAGCTAACTTTCCTTCCTCCATCAAAATTGTCATTCCGGCACAAATTTGATCATCAGTGACTAAAATAATATCATCAACATTTTTTTGACACACTGCAAACCCAAAAGGTAGAGCCATTGGGGGAGAAAGACTATCTGCAATGGTATTTGTAATATCTAAAGTTGCAGGCTTACCAAGTTTTATACTTCTACTCATCGAATCTGCGCCTGTTGGCTCGATACCATACACTTTGCAAGAAGGGTTAATAGCTTTTACCGCAGCCGAAATTCCGCTCATCAACCCACCTCCACCAACTGACACGACAACTGCTTCGAGATCCTTAACGTCGTCCATTAGCTCCAATCCAACCCCTGAGGCCCCAAGGGTAGTATAAATCCCCTCAAAAGGATGAATAAATGTGCGTTGCTCATCTCTTACCAACCGTTCTGCTTCAGAAAACAAAGCCTTACCAGGTTCCTTCAAAATGATTTCACCCCCGTATAACTTTGCTAGCTCTATCCTGTAAGGATTAGCAGTTGATGCCATAACAACTTTTGCAGATGTACCAATCTGTTGTGCTGCCCAGGAAGCTGCAATCGCATGATTACCAGCACTAGCGGCTGTTACACCGTAGTTAATTTCTTTTATTGGTATCTCTAATGCAACTGAAATTGCCCCTCGAGCTTTAAAAGTCCCAGTGTGCTGCATACACTCTAACTTCATATGTATCTCTGACCCAGATAAATATTTTTTAAGTTTTTCTGATGAAAGCTTTACAGTGGGTGTTCTTTTTACATAATTTTCTAATTTTGAAGCCCTGGAGCGCATTAATTTTTCTGTTATATTAGCAACATTATTAGTAAGCATATCAATTCCTTAGAATTTTTTTTCAAATAATTATTTTGGGTTGTTAATCACCTTAATAACTTTAATATTTAAGTTAATAAATCATATAGTTATATTAGTAGCAATTATTCACTTTAAGGGAACCTTGATATGCAACATATTTTTGACGGACATAATGATCTTTTATTAAGGTTATGGATGGAAAAAGATTATGAAGCAAAACTCTTTATAGATGGAGGAAAATCGATACTTAACCAAAAAATGAACACTGCAATGGGGATTGGAAACGATGGTCATATTGACCTAACCAGGGCGAGTGTCGGTGGTCTTAGTGGTGGCTTTTTTGCTATGTTTGTTCCTGATCCAAATATGGGTAAATCACCACCTAAAAATGGATTTATAGATTCTAAGGAAATTAAACAAGATTATGCTTTAAGAGTTACCTTAGAAATGCTTGATATTATTGAGAATATAATTAATAAATCTAATAATAAAGTTCAGCTAATTTTAAATAAATCTGACTTCAAAGAAGAGGATTTTAAAGCAGAAACATATAGTACGCTTAAGATGTTAATTCATATTGAAGGCGCAGAATGTATTGATGGTGATCTAAATCAACTTGATACTCTGTATAGCAAAGGGTTGAGATCTATAGGACCAGTTTGGTCTCGTTCTAACGTTTTTGCTCACGGTGTCCCATTTGATTTTCCAGGAACTCCAGACACAGGCCCAGGCCTTACAGATCAAGGTAAAAACTTAGTTCAGGCATGTAATTCTAAGGGCATAATGATTGACCTTTCACATTTAAATGAAGCTGGGTTTTGGGATGTTGCAAAAATTTCTTCTAAACCATTAGTAGCTACACATTCTAACTCTCATAAAATCACACCATCTCCAAGAAACCTAACTGATAAGCAATTAGCAGCGGTAGCTGAAAGCGGGGGTGTAGTGGGTTTAAACTTTGCAACTGGTTTTCTTAGATCGGATGGTAAAAAAGTTTCACAAACACCTCTCACTCAAATGATAGCACATCTTGACCACCTATTAGAAAAATTGGGCGAGAACGGTGTAGCTTTAGGATCAGACTTTGATGGCGCCCAAATTCCTGAAGGAATTAAAGATTGTGCAGGCTTACCTAACTTAATAGTTGCAATGAAATCAGCTGGTTATGGAGAGGACCTTATTAACAAAATTTGTTATAAAAACTGGCATAATTTAATTCATATGACGATTAATTAAATATCCAACTAACTGAAATTAATCAAAATGTTACAGGATTCTTAAATGGAAAATGCTACTATAATTATTACAGGAGCCACAGGTGGAATAGGAATTGCCGTAGCTAAGAGGTTAGCAAGTGATGGCTGGAAACTTCACTTGCTTGACTTGGATTCAAAGAAGTTAAAAGCCTTAGCAAATGAGTTACCAAATAACACTACTTTTGCTGAAAGCAACTTAGAGACAAGGGCTGAATGTGAACGAGTTATACCTGCTAATATAGGTAATTTAAGAGGTTTAGTGCATTTAGCGGGTATTTTTGAACCACATAAGTTAGATGAAAGTAGTCGATATACCTATGACCGGACGATCCAGCATAACGCAACGAATGCTTACAATTTAGCTGGTCTAGTAGAAGATAGATTAGGGAAGGGTGGCCGTATAGTTTTTATTTCCTCTCTAGCCTTTAATAGGGGCTCACCAGATCATGTAGCTTACTCTATGGCAAAGGGAGCGCTCGTAGGCTTAACCAGGGCTCTATCGCGTAGATTAGGATCGAAGGGTATACTCGTTAATGCTTTAGCACCCGGTATTATTGAAACCTCGATGCCAGCCCAGATAATAAAATCAAGAGGAACTGAATTACTTAATAGTGTTCCACTAGGTAGGTTTGGAAAGCCAGGCGAAATCGCCGGTGTAGTTTCATTTCTACTTTCTGAGGATGCGAGCTATATAACTGGGCAACTGATTAATGTAGATGGTGGTATTATAAACTCTTAATCACAACTCGTAAAGTTTTTGAAAAGCTATTCTTAACTAGATATACGATTAAAACATTTTTTGAAGGCACGAAAGGGGGATGTTATTCATAGTACTCTACAAGCATCCAATTGTCCGATAATATATATTATGTTAACTATTTGAGAATATGATATTTTATATATTATATTTAACCATATAAAATCAACGACTTATAGAGCTTAGTAAAAGTACAGGTTAACCTTTTAACTGAGCAGCTACCTCTTCTGCAAAGTTTTCCTGTTTCTTTTCAATTCCTTCTCCAACTTCAAGACGAACAAAACCAACAATTTCAACACCAGCTTCTTCTGCTGCCTTACCTACAGTAAGATCGGGATTAATAACAAAGTTTTGCCCAAGCAGAGTTACATCTGCTAAAAACTTTTTTAGTCTACCTTGAATCATTTTTTCGATAACTTGCTCTGGTTTGCCACTTTCTCGCGCT
>CAJIZW010000004.1 GCA_905181985.1 uncultured Paracoccaceae bacterium
CCTATGGGAATGAGTGGGCTTTCAGTACCTAATGCGGATAGCTTTATGGCTACAACCGCAATTGAGAAGAATATTCCAATAGGAGTATCAACTGCCGCGTCAAGTTCTTTAGAAGATATGCGGAATAAAGCGGGAGAGCATGCTTGGTTTCAATTATATAGCGCATCTTCTCTAGAGGAAACCTTACCTTTTGTAGAGAGAGCAAGGGTGGCAGGATATAAAAAATTAATCTTAACAGTTGATGTCCCGCAGGTTTCTAAACGGATCCGAGATATACGAAACGGTTTTGCAATGCCATTCAAGATTGGTCCTGCTCAGTTTATTGACTTCGCTTGTCACCCATTTTGGTCAATACCGATGTTAGTACATGGAATACCTTTTCCGGAAAATTTTCGTATAAATGGTGAAAAGAAGTTTCAGCGAGATGCAGATAGATCTGCTGCTGATTGGAGTTTTTTGAAAAAATTGCGAGATGTTTGGAAAGACGATTTAATCATTAAAGGGATTACTCATCCCGAAGATGCAGTAAAGGTAAAAAAAATTGGGTGTGACGCAATATGGGTGTCCAATCATGGTGGTCGCCAACTAGATAGTTGTCCTTCTGCTATTTCAAGGCTCCCTATTATCCGTGACGCGTTAGGTAAAGATTACCCTCTTTTATTTGATAGCGGTATAAGAACGGGTGATGATATTATAAAAGCCTTAGCACTTGGGGCGAATTTTATTATGATAGGACGGCCAATTCTATATTCTCTTGGTGCAGGTGGTCAAAATGGATTAGACACTTTCGTCACCTCTTTGTCAGAAGAGGTTAGTACGGTTATGGCTCAACTTGGATTAAATTCTATTAGTGAAATCAATAGGAGTTGCATCGCTAAGTAATAAGTAATCTTAAATGATATTATCCTATCAGTAGAAATTTTATCAAGTTATAGATGATATATTGTTTATTTATATTTATGGTTATTTAAAGTTGTAAACTTTTTTTTTAACGTCAAAGTTCTAAGTAGTAGTAATAATATTTTTTTGGTTAAAAAATATACACATTTTTAAGCTGAATTTTCTTTGAGTGGAGTAAAGATATTGAAAAATAACACAACATTTCGGGGTGGTGCCATTTTGGCTAGAGCCTTTAAAGAAAAAGGTGTGGATCACGTATTTACTCTTGCAGGAGGGTTCTGCAACCCAGCTCTTGAGGGCTTTATGGATTGTCAAATGCCTGTCATTAACACACCACATGAGCAAATCGCTGGGCACCTTGCTGATGGTCATACTAGGATCACAAGAAAGCCAACAGTATGTCTCGTTGGCCCTGAGGGTTTTGCTAATGCTGTACCTGCTATGCTTGAAGCTGGGGGCGAAAGGAGCCCTGTTATTTTTGTTACTGGTTCATCGACTCTCAAAAGGCAGGGAGCTGGTGGTTTTAAAGAAATCGATGATGTTGCAATAGCTGCCCCTCTAGTTAAGTATTCAGTTCAAATAACTGATGGCGATCGAATTAGTGAGTTTGTAGATAGAGCCTGGATCGCCGCTACTACAGGTTATCCTGGGCCAGTACACATTAGTTTACCTGTTGATATTATGTTTTCGTCATTTGACGAAACGGTAGGCTTAAAGGAAAGACCATTTAATAGAAAAGAAGCTGATCAACCGCGGGCATGGCCAAATCCAGAGAGCTTAGCTAAGGTTCACGCTTTATTAAAGTCTGCAGAGAGACCTATAATTATCGGTGGCCATGGTATTTGGTGGTCTAAAAGTGAAAATATTTTAAAAGACACAGCTTTACGTCTTCGTATTCCGGTCTTTAATGTGCCTTATCACCAAAAACTTTTGGGCGAGGAATGTGAGGCCTACATGGGTTTGGCTGATTTTCATCAATATCATCCTTCTAAGCAAGCAATTCAAGAAGCAGATCTTGTGTTAATGATTGGCGGCCGTTTAGACAATCAGATGAATTTTGGAAACCCTCCTTTTTTTCCTGAAGAACAAAAATTAGTCTGCATCAATGGTAGCCATGAGGAGTTAGAGTATAATCGGGCCTCAGATTACTCGCTACTGTCCGACCCTGGAGCGTTCCTGCAGAGTTTATCGAGTATTGATTTAAACTGGTCAAATTGGTTTTCTTTGCAACAGGCAAGAAGAGAGGCGTGGGTAACTCATTGGGAAGAGCATATATCAAAAGAGACATTAAGTAATGCAAAAATCCATCCCTTACAACTATCTCTCGATGTCCAGTCAATATTGGATGATGAAGATTGGTTAATTTTTGACGGAGGTAACACACATTTTTGGTCCGAAATTGCAGTTAATATGGCAGGTTGGAGAGGGAAAAAGCTTGGTGGGATAATGCACCCTGGAAACTATAGTTTACTCGGAGTTGGTGTTTCGTTCGCAATTTCAGCAAAAGCTCTGAATCCCAGTAAGAACGTTGTCTTAATTAGCGGTGATGGAGCTTTCTTATCTGGGGGGTTGTCGGTGGAAGCAGCATTTCAAGAAAATTTACCAATCACAGTTGTGATTGATAATAATGGCGGCTTAGACTGTATAAGTCAGCAGCAAGAAAGGTTGTTTGCAAACGGCAAGCACTTTGCAACAGATTTTCGGGATATCCCATTTCACACAATGTTTGAAGGTCTAGGTGGGTATGGCGAACTTGTTACCTCTCGCGAAGAGATTTTACCTGCCTTAAAAAGAGCTATGGAAAGTGGGAAAACAGCTTGTATAAATGTAAAATGTCGAGGTGTAATTAGTCCAATCGTAGCTGCAACATCTGATAAACGTGACAAAGCTTCAATCGAATGACAATATATTTAACCTCACACACTCTTGATGGAACTAACGGCAAGCATGCAACAGATATCCCTGTTAGACTTGAACACGTAAAGTCAAATTCTGTTATTATTAAAGGTACTATGGACGAGGGGGGTCGTTTTTCAGTTGAAATACCATCACAAAAACTAATTAAAGACGATTTTTATGACATAATTTTTTCAGTAACTGAGTACTGGGAAAAAAACTTAAAGAACCAAAAAAGTGAAAATATAATTGATGAAATAGTGATTAGATTTCGGATTAGTAGTGCTTCCACTAAGTACCATATACCAGTTATAATGTCTCCAAACTCCTATTCAATATGGAAATCTAACTGATGACTACACAGTTAAAGATGTCTCGCAGGATAAGAAGAACAGCTTATACTGATAGGGTCGAAGGCGTTGGTGTTACAGGGTTTTCCGTTGTCAATCATATGATCCTTCCAAAAGCTTTTCAATCAAGTGTCGAGGAAGACTACTGGCATTTAAGAGAACATGTCCAACTCTGGGATGTCTCATGTCAAAGGCAAGTACAGATCATTGGTTTAGATGCTACGAAATTGGTACAACTAATGACCCCTCGAGATATAGGTAGAATGAAAGTTGGTGAATGTCTTTATATTCCTATTATTGATCAAAATGCTGGTTTGATAAATGATCCAGTATTATTAAAAATTTCTTCTGAAAAGTATTGGCTCTCTATAGCTGACAGTGATTTACTTCTATATGCCCTCGGATTGACTATTGGCTTTAAATTAAATGTTGTAGTTTCAGAAGCGGATGTTTGGACCCTTTCCATACAAGGACCAAAAGCTGAAGATCTTGTTTCAGACCTATTTGGAGATCAAATTCGAAAAATTGGTTTTTTTAAATTTGACTGGGTAGATTTTAAGGGAACAAAGCAACTACTTGCTAGATCTGGTTATTCGCGCCAAGGTGGCTTTGAAATTTACTTAGAAGGAAAATCTTTAGGGCCAGACTTGTGGGATCTAGTTTGGGAAGCTGGTCAGATTTATAACATTAAACCTGGTTCTCCTAATATTATAGAGAGAGTTGAAGGTGGGTTGTTTTCTTATGGTAATGAAATGACAAGAGAAAATAATCCTTTAGAAATTGGATTAAAGAAATTTTGTTCATTAGACGGATCAATTGAATATATCGGCAGGGAAGCTTTAGAAAAAATTGCATCAGATGGTGAAACTCAACAACTTCGTGGAATGATTTTTGATGGCCCGAGGTGTCCTACGTGCTCAGAGCCTTGGCCAGTACTCCTTGATGGAAAAAAAATTGGGCAACTGACCTCTGGAATGTATTCTCCTAGGCTAAAGGCAAACGTTGCTGTTGGAATGATTATTAGAGATTTTTGGGAGTATAAAGGGGCACTTGAAGTTAACTGCCTGGATTCTTTAAAACGTAATGGAACAATTTCGGCTTTCCCACTCAAATAGATAGCTTAATGGAAATGAGGTAACACATGAATGTATCAGTCCTACCAAAGTCACCTTGGATAGACGCAGAGTTAACAATGGTAGAGGACGCTTGTCGACAATTTTATCAACGAGACTGTTTGCCCTACTACGAAGAGTGGGAAGAACGCGGTGATGTTGGAAGAGAAACATGGGAAAAAGCAGGTTCAATGGGGTTATTAGGAGCTATGGTTCCAGAAGAGTATGGGGGGCCTGGGGGAAATTTTGCTTATGATGCTGTAATTGCATACCAGGGAAATTTACTTGGTGTCGATGGCTGGGGTGGTGGATTACACAATGCGATCGTAATTCCATACGTCCTAAATTATGGTTCTGAAGATCAAAAGAAACGTCTATTACCCAAGTTAGTGTCTGGTGAACTTATTGGAGCAATAGCAATGTCAGAGCCTTCCACAGGGTCTGACCTTCAAGGTATCAAAACAACAGCCATTAAAGAGGGAAACCATTACTCTATTTCGGGTCAAAAAACTTTTATTACGAATGGGAAGTTAGCGAACTTAGTTGTAACAGTTGCAAAAACTGATCCAACAGAGGGAGCCAGAGGCACTTCACTCTTTTTAGTTGAGACTGATGAAGTTGAGGGTTTCCGCCATGGAAGAAATTTGGATAAGATTGGTATGAAATCTAATGACACTTCAGAATTATTCTACGATAGTGTCAAAGTTCCCACATCCAGTTTACTTGGACCAGAAGAAGGGCAGGGTTTCTTTCAGCTAATGGGTGAGCTACCTCAAGAGAGGCTTTTAATTGCAATTTATGCAATTGCTAGGATCGACCGAGCCTTAGGAGTGACATTAGACTATGTTAAAGAAAGAAAAGCTTTTGGAAAATCAATTTCAGAGTACCAAAATACACAATTTGAACTTGCAGAATGTAAAACAGAAGCAACAATAGGTAAGGTGTTTGTTGACCACTGTATTAGTGAACATTTGTTGGGGAACTTAACAACCGAAATGGCGTCAATGGCGAAGTATTGGTTAACTGACTTGCAATCTAAAATAATTGACAGATGTCTGCAACTGCATGGTGGTTATGGATATATGAATGAGTATCCAATAGCGCGAATGTACAGAGATAATCGTGTTGAAAGAATTTATGGTGGAACTAACGAAATAATGAAGGTTTTAATAGCACGAGGACTTTGGTCAAAATAAGCTAACAGATCTTTACTTACTTCATTATATGCGATTCAGGTACTTGCTCTTTTAACCAAGAGACGAACAGTGAGATGTCTGGGTTCGGGGTTGCATGTTGCTTTATCAAGATGTGATAAGCTCGTGAGGGTTGTAAATCGATGTCAAATAACTTGATTAGTATGCCTGAAGTCACTTCTGGGTCAACAAACGGAAACGAACCTAATGCTACACCTCCCGAATCTATTGCTGCTTGCAAGGCAACGTTGGAATCCATTATTGTAAGACCTGTTTCTACATTTAATTCGGGGAAACCGCTCAAATCCATCCAAGACCGCCATTCTGAAAAATCATATTGGTGTATAATAGTAAAATTTAACAGGTCAGTAGGAGAAATATTTTGTAATAAGTCGCTTTGTTCAGCAAGTAACTTAGGGCTTATAACGGGTGAATAGGTGACATTCATTAAAAAATCACTATTCAAGCCAAACCAACTATCAGGTTCTCCCCAATCAATCTGTATATCACTAGACATCATCTCAGCATTTGTGATCCTTGGACTATGCTCAAAAACTAAATCAATATCAGGGAATTCCTTTTGAAAACTCTTCATCTTTGGTATTATCCAACGGCCAAAGATTGGACCTATACCAATTCTTAAAGATCTTTTAGACTGACCTATATGGGACTCAATTTCTCTTTTTATATGACCAAAAGAACGTGATACTACAGCGGACAATGATCTACCGCTATCTGTTAAGACAACCGCCCGGGTTTTTCTAATGAAGAGTTTACATTTCCAATCTCTTTCTAATTTCCGAATTTGATTGCTAACGGTAGTTGCACTCACATTTAACTCATCTGCCGCATCCTTAAAACTTAATAGTCTTGCTGCTGCCTCGAACGTGCGTAGAGCGGTTAAAGGTAATCGATTTAACTTAAACCTTGAGCTGTTCATTTGTGTTACCTTTTAATTATGCATGAATTTTTTTTTATTCATACTCCTCGAAGTAACGGGTTGTCTACTATTAAATATAATGGAACGATAAACGTAGAAAATTTTTATTAATTTTAACTTAGGTATTTTAAATTGGAAAAGAGACAAGGTTTACGAACAAATAAAAGGCGTCGATCTAACAGAGGGACATCTGAACTCACAGAACAACCAAACACCTGGGGAATAAAGGGGGGCAAGCTTGAGGTTTTAACTAATGAAAATTTAATTGAGATTCACAATGCATCTATTAAAATTTTAACTAAAGTGGGTTTCTCTGAATACTGCGATAAAGTTGCTGAGACTATTAAAGCGTCTGGCGGTACTATTAACAAAAACAATAGAATATGTTTTTCTGAACAGACAATAAATGAAGCCCTTTCAAAATTACAAAAAGATATAAATCTTTTTGGTCAAGGTGGGACATATAAAATTGATATGTCAAAGTCCAAAGTTCACTTTGGCACTGGTGGAGCAACCCCAACTGTAAGAGACCTTTATACAGAGGAATTTCGTGATTCAACTCTATTGGATTTATACGATTTTGCTAGATTAACTGATAAACTTGAAAATATTCATTTTTTCTCAAGACCAGTTGTTGCGAGGGATATGCCAAATAACCAACTATTAGATTTAAACACAGCTTTTGCATGTTTAACAGGTACAAAAAAACATGTAATAGTTAGTGCGAGTTCTGTTGAGAGTGTAAAAGAGATTTCAAAATTGTGTTTTATAATAGCAGGCTCGAAAAGCAATTTCGTTAACAAACCATTCCTTTCAATTCACATAAACCACGTAGTTCCTCCCTTAAGGTTTTCGACTGAAGCCACGGATGTTTTGTACGAGTGCGCCAATCTAGGTATACCTGTAATGATAAATACCTTTGGTCAGCTTGGCGCATCGAGCCCAGTTACAATAGCCGGTTGTCTTGCCCAAACAAACGCAGAAACCTTAGCTGGAATGGTTCTTGCCTGGCTTATTAACCCTTCTATAAAAGCTATCTATGGGGCCCGTCCAATGATAACTGATCTGCGTACGGGAGGAATGGCAGGAGGAAGTGGTGAACAGGCTCTCTTAACTGCAGGGGCAGTACAACTTGCAAATTTTTATGGTTTTTCAAATTCAACAATAGCTGGTGCTACTGATAGTAAAAGTGCTGATGCTCAATCTGGGTTAGAGAAATCACTGAACATAACACTGGCTGCTCAATCTGGAGCTAATCTAATAACTCAAGCCGCCGGCACTCAAGCAGGTCTAATGGTAAGTTCCTTCACTGCATGTGTTATAGACGATGATATGATAGGAACAATCGCAAGATCACTGGCCAACATACCTGTTAACGTAGAAACACTGTCTTTAGATCTTATAGAGAGTACAGTAAATAATGACGGACATTTCTTAGGGGCTACTGACACTTTTTCTCGTATGAAGTCTGATTTTTTATATCCAAAAATCTCTGACAGAACTACCTTTGATGAGTGGAATATGGCGGGACGTGTTGAAATTGGCCAGAAAGCGACCACTAGAGCAAAAGAGATATTAAATGACTACTTTCCAAATCACATTAAACCTGATTTTATTACAGAAATTAGAAATAATTTTGAAATTAAAATTGAAACACACAAAATGAGACCACAATGAAAATAGCTGTAGTTGGTTTGGGCGCAATGGGATCCGTTTATGCGACGCTTTTCTTGGAAGCCGGCCATGAAGTTTGGGGTATTGATGACTGGAAAGAACACATTGAGGCAATTAAATCGAAAGGCCTAACTCTAGAAGGGGCGAGTGGCTCTCGTACCAATCATAATTTAAATGTAACAACTGAAATTTCTGATATTGGAAATTCAGATATATACATAATTGCCACTAAGGCATCAGGTGTAGCAAAGGCGGCGAAATGGATCAGTTCAGTTGCCTCTAGCAACTCGCAAATAATAACTATTCAAAATGGTTTGGGCGCTGGTGAGCGAATATCGAAACATATGCCGATAGACCAACTAATTTTAGGTGTGGCCGAGGGATTTGGGGCATCAATTATTAAACCAGGTCACGCTCATCACAATTCTATGAAATTAATTCGAATTGGAGAATTAAATGGAGGAATTACAGATCGGTTACTTTTATTAGAAAAAATATGGCTCCAAGCAGGTTTTAAAGTTAAGGCTTTTGAAGATATCACCCAATTAATATGGGAAAAGTTTATTTGTAATGTCACGTTTAGTGCTCCATGCACAGTGTTTAATAAAACTATTGGAGAATTGATGAGTGATCCAGCTCTTTGGGAAATTGCGTTAGGGGGAACAAAGGAGGCTTATAGGATAGCAAAAGAAAAACAAATTAATTTATCGTTTGATGATCCAGTTGCTTACGTTACAAAGTTTGGTTCCAATATGTTAAATGCTAGGCCATCAATGTTATTGGATCATATGAATTTTCGTCCATCAGAGGTGAATGCAATTAATGAAATGGTTTCTATTATGGGAAAAGAACTAAATATCCTAACACCATATAGCGATACCCTGGTAGCAACTGTAAAATGTAGAGAAGCTTCCTTCGAAAGGATCTAACTTGAAACTAGGAACAGTATTAATTGGTGATCAAACCAAATATGGAATTTTCGTCGGCTCAGTATTCCACTCAGCAAATACAACTATAAGTGAAAAATTTCCAACTTTACAAAGCTTAATTGCAGAAAGTTCTAAAGGTTTAGAGTTAATTGACAGTTTTTTTAACGGTCCTCAATTTAATATAAGTGACATTAAGTATTTACCTCCAATACCCAATTCAAATAAATTAATTTGTGTAGGATTGAATTACGACAAAATCTATCCTGTTGAAGGTGAAAGCCCACCAAAGCCTCAAAATATTATGCTGTTTGGAAAAGAGCAAAGTAGTATTGTTGCGCACAACCAAGACTTAGGGGTTCCTTTAGGTAAAGCAGCACTTAGCTTTGATTACGAGGGTGAAATTGCAGTTATCATAGGAAAAAAAGGCCAAAATATTACTCCCTCTGATGCACATGAGCATATATTTGGTTATTCAGTTTTTAATGATGGCTCGGTTCGTGAGTGGCAAAAGCATAGTATATACGCAGGAAAAAACTTTGAAAAGTCTAGTTCGTGGGGTCCCTACATCATTACAAAAAATGAAATTAAGGATCACAAAAAATTAAGATTAACTACATTTCTAAACTCTAAACCAGTTCAAGACACTACTGCGGATAAAATGATCTTTTCTATTGAAGCGCAAATCGCATATGCATCAACCCTTTTTACCCTTCTCCCGGGTGACCTTATTGCAACTGGCTCACCTGATGGCACTGGTGGGAGCCAAGTGCCAAAGCGGCATTTAGTTTCGGGTGACACATTAGAAGTTACTGTTTCCGAAGTAGCCACATTAGTTAACAATGTTGTATAACACTCTTATTTAAAAAATATTAACTTATGTTTTATGAATAGAAATACTTGTTAGAGGTGATCAGTGAGTTTTGTTGTAGTACTTGTAATTTTGTTTGCGGCCTTTTTACATGCATTCTGGAATTATTTAGTTAGAGGGACTGAGGATAAAGTCCTTGGAATGGCTGCAGTGGTTTTTGGACATGCTCCGTTAGCATTGCTTGGATTACTCTGGGTCGGTTTGCCAAGTATGTCTGCACTTCCCTACATAATCGCAAGCACACTTTTACATGTTGGCTACCAATCTTTTTTAATGAATTCATATAAATTTGGAACGTTAACGCAGATATATCCAATTGCGCGAGGTTCAGCTCCATTAATTATAGCACTTATTACAGTTATACTTTCAGCGGACGTATTAAAGCTATCACAAGTTCTAGGTATTTTTATAATATCCTTTGGCATTTTGGCTCATGGAATTTTACAATACAGAAATGAAAACTTTAACCTTAAAGGTTTATTACTAGCACTGACAACTGGCGGTTTTATAGCGGCCTACTCAGTAGTCGATGGTGCCGGGACTAGAGTAATTGAAAACTCAGTAAGCTATTATGGAGCTCTTACAATTGGTAACTGTTTTTTATTTTCAATTTACCTTAAAATTTTCCATCGAGGAGTTATGGGTAAAATAGTAAAAGAAGCAAAATTTACCTTTTTCATTGGAGGTGGAACGTCTTACTTAGCTTATGTCTTGGTGCTATGGGCATGTTTGCACTTACCGATAGCGGTAGTATCATCGCTTAGAGAAACGTCTGTGCTTTTCGCATTGTTAATCGGAGTTATATTTCTAAAGGAAAAGATAACATTACAAAAAGTATTTGTTATTTTTATTATATTATTTGGCATTATGGTGTTAAGATTGACGTAATCTTTTTTATTTACTGGTATTTAAATGAAACAAAAAACCACTCTCCCGATCAAAGTTATAGAAATTGAGGATATGTCAATTTATATGGCAGATGGTTGTCGACTTTCAGCTCGAGCTTGGTTGCCAGTAAATTATGAAACTGAACCTGTTCCAGCAATAATTGAATATATTCCATATAGAAAAAGAGATGGGACTATTTATCGAGATCACCTTATACACCCATACGTTGCAGGTCATGGTTATGCCTGTTTAAGAGTAGATATGCGCGGCTCTGGTGAAAGCCAAGGCGTTATGCTCGATGAGTATACTAAGCAGGAACTAGAAGACGCAGTTGAAGTTATCTATTGGCTCTCGAAACAACCTTGGTGCTCGGGCAATGTTGGAATGATGGGAAAGAGTTGGGGGGGATTAAACTCTCTTCAGGTTGCAGCTATGGCGCCTGAACCTTTGAAGGCAATTGTAAGCGGTTATACATCAACTAAAAGATTTTCAGATGACATCCATTTTAAAGGTGGGTGTTTATTAAATGATAACTTACGCTGGGCTGGTGTTATGCTTGCATACTCTGCAAGACCTCCAGATCCATTGCTCTTTGGAGATACTTGGCGTCAAACTTGGCTTGAGAGATTAAAAGCAGAACCTTTTTTGGCTGAAAATTGGTTGTCACACCAAACTTATGACGATTATTGGAAACATGGTTCTATAAGTGAATCATATTCTGACCTAAAAGCTGCTGTTTTAACTTTCGGTGGTTGGGCTGACAATTATATGAACGCTGTACCGCAACTTGTAGAAAACTTAAAAACACCAGTAAAAGGAATAATTGGTCCCTGGGTGCATCAATATCCACATATGGCTGCTCCTGGCCCTCAAATTGGATTTCTTCAAGAAATAGTATCTTGGTGGGATGAATGGCTGAAAGGTAGTATCGAGACACAAAGCTCTGATAAAGAGATTATTTATTACCTTCAGGACAGTGTTCGTCCAAAAAGATTTTATAACTTTAGACCTGGCACTTGGCATGTTGAAAATCAGTTACCTTCAACCAGAAGAACTAATGTAAGTTACTTTTTATCAGATAATGGCCTCAATAAAGAAAATAAAGGTGCATTCGAACTGTCAGTTTCTTCACCAGCGAACTGTGGAATTACTCAGGGCGAGTTTTTTCCGATGGCGCTTGCAACTGAAGCGCTTACTGGGCCTCCAGAAATTGCTGGAGATCAGAGGCCTGATGATGCCTATTCATTATGTTTTGATTCAGGGCCGTTAACAACCTCATTAAGTCTTGTTGGTCGATCTGTTTTAAATTTGATTATAAATAGTGATGTTCCACAAGCACAGCTGATTGTAAGAGTTTGTGACATTCATCCAGATGGTGCTTCAACAAAAATCTGTCACGGTTTATTAAATTTGTCACACCGAAGTAGTGACGAAAAGCCTTCACTCTTAAACGTTAATCAAGATACTGAAGTTAATATACTACTTGACGAAACTGCTTACAAAGTTCCAATTGGGCATAAGCTAAGAATAGCAATATCAACCAGTTATTGGCCTTTTGTTTGGCCTAGCCCTTTGCAATCAAATATAAAAATTAAATATGGAAAAATAGATGTACCAATACTTTTAAATCCATCAAAAGTGGACGAATACTCATTTGAAGACCCTGAAACGTCTGATAAATGGTCTCATGAGGTACTGAGAAAAGGTAGTTATAACAGAGTAATAGAGGATAACTATGGTAACGATAATGTTCTTATTAAAATAACGTCTGACGCAGGAAGGTCTAAGGATTTAAATCATGGACTAGTGACTGATCAAACAACAAGAGAGTGTTGGACAATAAATAAAAATGATAACCTTTCAGCAAAAGGTTCAATTACTTGGAATCAAGAAATTTCAAGAAATGAATGGGAAGTGTTTATCGAAACAAGTTGCAACATGTCAGCCGACGAGAGTAACTTTTACATTGAGGCGAGTATCAATGCAAAAGAGGGATTAAAAACGGTATTTGAAAAAGACTTTTCTTACGTAATTCCTCGAACTTTTGTTTAGACAGAGTTCTTTTGTTGCTCTCAGAAATTGACAAGAAAAATATTTACAAACAATAAACTAACTCACATTAAATAAATACTAGTTTATCAAATTAACAAAATTGTTTCAGGAGGGTTACATTGGGAACTTCAATAGTATTATTAAAGTTTGTCCACTATTTTTCCATATTTTTAGCTGGAGGCTTAGGCGTGGGTGGAGCCATTGTTCAGGCTTCACACCTTAAAGCAAAAGAACCACCTTCCAAGCCAACCTTGGCTGCTATCAAAATTTTGGCTCTTATTGCATTGATTGCTATCGTCTTATTGTGGTTGTCAGGCCTCTCATTAGCCTACCTCAAATATGGAACTTTACACCTAGGTGTATTCTTTTACATTAAACTCTTCGGTGCGGGACTGATTTTAATTGGAGCTGCCTTATCGAATCTATTCATTATTAGAGCGAGCAAGTTGAACACAAAGCCTAACCCCGTTATGATGAAAAGAATGGTTTATCTTTCTAGAGTTGGCTTAATTCTTGCAATTGGTGGGGTTGCAATAGGCTTTAGTGGGTAACCTAGTGTGTTCCGACGTTTAAAATATATTTAGTTCTATCTCTTCTGACGGTTGCAACACCAGGGGAAAGTAAATGACCCCCAGAAAAGGGGATTTCTTCTGAAGAGAGTATG
>CAJIZW010000005.1 GCA_905181985.1 uncultured Paracoccaceae bacterium
CATATGACAAAAGCTGATGGTTCATTAACTGCTGATTGTCAATTTTGTGGAGCTCATTATATACTTGACCCAACTACTTTAGGATTCGAGGTTCCAAACAGTGAACTCAGCTAATCAGGTTTTATTAGAAAACATCAAAACAAAAACATTGAATTCCGGAGTGATGTCTTCTGATTTTGATCTCAACTTAGATGGCTCAGACCAAGTCAGTCAAAAACTTACACCTGCAGCTGTATTAATAGCAATAAAAGAAATAGATGAGAGCTTACATATCCTACTAACTAAAAGATCATCAAATTTAAAAAACCACCCTTCCCAGATATCCTTCCCAGGAGGAAAAAGGGATACAGGCGATTTGTCGTTGGAAATTACAGCTTTGCGTGAAGCTAACGAAGAGATCGGTTTATCACCAGAGTTAGTTACATTTATTGGCTCGTTACCCAATCACAAAACAGTAACTGGGTTTGATGTGAAACCCTATCTGGGTTTTATAAACAGCCCATTCAAAGCAAGAATTAATAAATTCGAAGTAGAGGAACTCTTCACAGTTCCCTTGAACCACTTATTAAATTTAGAAAATTTCTACATAGAATCTCGAAAATGGAAGAATGAAAACCGCTTTTACTACACAATACCCTATGGACCCTATTATATATGGGGCGCTACAGCACGAATAATTAGGTCATTAGCAGAGATTATAGCAAAATGATAACTAATATTGGAAATTGGGTTAAAGACCCTGATACCAAAAAAATAACTAAAATGTTTATTGATAAAGGTTACAAGATATACTTTGTTGGCGGTTGCGTAAGAGATTCCATACTAGGAAACCCCGTAACAGATATTGATATGTCTACTACGGCTCTCCCAGATCAAATTACTCAAATTGCCAAAGCCAATAATTTAAGGGCAATTCCAACTGGAATAAAGTACGGAACTATAACCATAATAAGTAATTGCAAACCATATCAAATAACGACCTTTCGAAAAGATGCCACAACCGACGGTAGGCATGCAGAAGTTTTATATTCTAATGATATGATAACTGATGCCACCCGGCGGGACTTTACAATAAATGCTCTATATGCTGACGCAGATGGTAATGTTATTGACCCATTAAAAGGCATTAACGATCTTTATAGTAGAATTATAAAATTTATATTTAATCCAAAAAAAAGAATTATTGAAGACAACCTTCGTATCTTACGTTTTTTTAGGTTTCATGCCTGGTATGGTGATCCAGATAAGAACCTTGACCCTGCTAGCCTAAACGCCTGCACTTATTATAAGAGCAAAGTAGCCACACTTTCAAATGAACGCATAGGTGCAGAAATGAAAAAAATTATGTCTGCTCCAAACCCTATATCAAGCTTAGAGGCAATGGCTATGGCAGGGGTATTGGAGTTGGTAATGCCAAAAGCCTCCACTAGTCAATTAAGCTCACTACTAAAACTTGAGAATAAACTTCAAAGAGGAATACATTGGACAACACGCGCTGCAATAATGACCAGTACAGATTTAAAAAACATATGGAAAATTTCTAAAGTTGATTATAAAAAACTACGGAACCTTCAGAAACTTAAAGTGGGTAAAGATAAAGTTTCTAAAATTTCTTATCTATATGGTGAGGAGTTTTCCTGGCAATATGCAATATTAAAATATGTCTCTTTAAACAAAGATATACCTAAAAACATCTGCACTGAAATAAAAAGAGGCGCAAATGCATTGTTTCCAATCAAATCTTGTGAGTTGATCAATGATTTTAAAGGGCCTGAGCTTGGGAAGAGAATAAAAGATTTACAACATGCTTGGATAAATTCAGATTTTTCTCTAACAAGAGAGGAATTACTGAATTTAACTTTCTAACAAAAATAATTATACCCTAAATCGATATCTTTTATCTATAAAAACTTCTACCCAGCCAAACTTAGAAGAATTTAAAGAAAGCTAGAGCTTGAAATTTTTTAATTTAATAAATGCATTCCAACCAGCTTCTGGCCCACCTCCAAATACAATGTTTGCTTTTTTTTGTTGGGCATTATCTGGATCATGGTTAATGTTATCTGCGGCCTTTATGATTTCCGCACTAGCAGGAATCCTAGAAGTGTTTACTGCACTATTACTCGGGTCCTTAATTGACAAAGCAATTGACGCTGGTCCAATCGATTTTTTTTATAATCACTTTATTTATATTATTGGCTTTATAACATTTTTTATTGTCATACGCCCCTTAGCATTTGGCATGTCATCGGCTGCCAATGCCATCTTTGTTACTCCAAATATAAACCCACTTACCTTATCTCGTCTGCATCGATGGACAATGGGTCAAGCTGTTACTTTTTTTGATGAAGATTTTGCAGGACGCATTGCACAAAAGCAAATGCAGACATCTAGAGCATTAACTGATGTAGTAACCGAAATTATAAATGTAGGGGCATTTTCTCTAGCTTCGCTAGTAGGATCAGTACTATTGCTAATAACGATAGACCTCAGAATGTCAGGTGTATTAATTATCTGGTTAATTTTATACTTTTTTCTGATAAAAGCATTTCTTCCAAAAGTACGCAGGCAGTCTGCTGCACGCGCAGGGGCTCGCGCAAACGTTTCAGGGCAAGTGGTGGATACCATCACAAACATAAAGACTGTAAAACTTTTTGCACATGCTGAACATGAGGACCATGTAGCACTAAAATCAATGGAGGTTTTTAGAAGAAAAGCGGTCTCTTTTGGTATTACCTCTGCACTTTTTCGCCTCTGTTTAATGACAATAGCTGGTATTCTTCCAGTAGCTTTAATTGGTGGTACCGTATTCCTCTGGACAAATGAGAATGCCTCTATAGGAGAAATCGCAGCCTCTGGAGCAGTCGCCATCCGTATAGCTCAAATGACTGGGTGGGTAAGTTTCACACTAATGACTATCTATGCAAATATTGGAGAAGTTGAAGATGGTATCCGCACTTTATCACCTCGACACACCCTAGTTAATGAAAAAAATTCTGTGCCATTAAAAGTTAAAAATGGTGAGATAATTATACAAAATATATCATTCACCTACGGTCAAAAAGCCAGTGGATTAAGCAACTTAAACCTGACCATAAAAAAGGGTGAAAAGCTGGGCGTAGTTGGCGCTTCTGGGGCAGGGAAGTCTACATTAGTCGCCTTACTATTAAGACTTTATGATACTGAGGTAGGTACTATTTCTATAGATGGTCAAAATATTAAAAAAGTTACTCAAGAAAGTCTGAGGCGTAACATCGGGTTCGTAACTCAGGAAACTGCAATGTTTAACAGATCTGCAAGGGATAATATTTTATATGGCAACCCAAATGCGACAGAACTAGAATTACTTAGGGCATCAAAAGACGCAGAAGCACACGAATTTATCACCGAGTTAACAGATCACTCGGGAAGGACTTCCTATGATGCACACTTGGGGGAACGTGGAGTAAGATTATCTGGTGGACAAAGACAGCGAATTGCAGTGGCTCGAGCTATACTAAAAGACGCTCCCATATTAATTCTAGATGAAGCAACAAGCGCCCTAGACAGTGAAATTGAGGCTAGTATTCAAGTAGCACTCCAGCGAGCCATGAAACAGAAAACTGTAATAGCAATCGCCCATCGCTTATCCACTATTGTTAACATGGACAGAATTATTGTTCTTAAAAGAGGCGAAATTGCAGAGGAAGGAACTCACATCGAGCTCTTAAAAAAACGCGGCTTATATTATATGTATTGGGAGAGACAGTCTGGTGGGTTTATCGGTGTAAATCCTAAACAGTTGTCTAATCAAAATTGATAAAATCTATTATCTTAACACTAAACAGTAGAGCAGAAGGCGTAACAGCTGATGGCACTAGGGTGCCTAGAGCTCTTCCTGGAGAGGAGATTGCACTAGGTAAAGAAAATAAATTTAAAATAATTCTTCCATCCAAGGATCGTATTACACCCGTTTGCACCCATTATAAAGGTTGTGGTGGTTGCTCAATGCAACATTCAACCCAAAGTTTCATAAAAGATTGGAAGTCAAATGTAATTAAATCATGTTTAAGTGCAAGGGGTCTCGAAACAATTATAAAACCCATTTTAACTTCAAAAACAAACTCTCGACGCAGAGTCACGCTGCACGGAATTAAAACAAAAAAAAGTGTAACGGTTGGGTTTTTTAAAAGGAATACTCATGAGTTAATATCAACTCCTTCATGTGAACTCGTAAATCCTGAAATACTATCAGCCTTTAGCCTTTTTGAAGAGATTACTCTGATAGGGGCAACTCGAAAATCTATAATAGAAATCTCTGTCACTGTTTCTAAAGAAGGCTTAGATTTAAATATCTTAAATGGAAAAAAGTTAGACAATCAAAGCATAATGAAAATAACAGGCTTATGTGAGAGCTTTAATATAGCCCGGATTACTTGGAACGAAGATCTTTTAGCAAATTTTTTAAATCCGACTATAGTATTTCAAGGGATAGCCATAACACCTCCTCCGAATGCTTTCTTACAGGCCACAGAACAGGGTCAAGAAATATTAATTACAAATGCTATGCTTTCAGTGTTTGATTCGGATAAGGTAATTGATTTATTCTCAGGCTGTGGAACCTTCACCTTGCCAGCTGCCAAAAGATCCGAAGTTCTAGCTATTGATAAAACAAAATCGATGCTTACAGCGATTGATCAAGCCTGGCGTGAAACTACAGGCTTGAAAAAGGTAACAAGTCGGTCACAGGACTTATTCAAAGAACCTGTGGGAAAAGAAGAACTAAACTCATTTGATGCTGCAATAATTGACCCACCAAGGGTTGGGGCAGAAGCACAGAGCCATGAGTTGGCCAAGTCACACATAAAACGAATTTCATCCGTGTCTTGTAACCCAAGAACTTTTTCTAGGGATGCAAAAATACTTGTGGATAGTGGTTTTAAGCTAGATTGGGTTCAGCCTATAGATCAATTTCTTTGGTCTTCTCATATAGAGCTTGTGGCTCAGTTTTCACGATAAATTAGTTATTTACTACATACTTCAAGCAAACTTAGAATCTTATCTTTAATATGGGAAGCATTCATTCCAGCTACCGTATACATCTGTTCTGGGGTAGCTTGATCAATAAATATGTCTGGTAAAACCATAGACCTAAACTTTAAACCTTTGTCAAAGATCCCCTTTTCAAATAAAAACTGGGCAACATGGCTTCCAAACCCACCAATAGCTCCCTCTTCAATTGTTAGTAGACCCTCGTGATGGTTAGCTAATTGGAGTATAAGTTCTTCATCTAAAGGCTTAGCAAATCTAGCATCGCAAACGGTAACTTTTACACCTTGACCTTCCAGTTCTTCTACCGCCTTTTGCACTTCATATAATCTTGTCCCAAACGATAAAACAGCAATGTTATTTCCTTCAGAGATCAAGCGTCCCTTACCAACTTCTATTGTTTCACCGTAAGCTGGTAAGTCTACCCCTATTCCAACACCTCTAGGAAACCTTACTGCACAAGGACCATCATCTATTTGAACAGTAGTAGCTATCATCTTCATAAGTTCAGCTTCATCTGATGGAGCCATTACAATCATACCAGGAAGGTTAGATAAAAAAGAAATATCATATGATCCTGCGTGAGTCGCCCCATCTGCTCCAACCAAACCTGCCCTATCTATAGCAAACCTAACTGGCAGTCTTTGAATAGCAACGTCATGCACAATTTGATCATAGCCACGTTGTAAAAAAGTTGAGTAAATAGCACAATATGGTTTCATTCCAGCCGCAGCCAACCCTGCTGAAAACGTTACTGCATGTTGCTCTGCAATCCCAACATCAAAACACCGGCTAGGAAATTTCTTATTAAATAAATCTAACCCAGTGCCATCTGGCATTGCAGCCGTTATCGCTACAATCTTATCATCTTTTTCAGCAGCAGATATCAGAGACTCTGCAAAAACTTTAGTGTAAGTCGGTGCATTTGAAGAGTTTTCTTTTACCTTCCCTGTATCTAAATCAAACTTTGATATAGCATGGCCTTTATCATTTGACTGCTCTGCCGGAAGGTAACCTTTACCTTTCTTAGTAATTATATGTATCAGGGTCGGACCGTCGGCCCGCTCTTTTAAAGCACGCAAGACTTCAAGTAGCTGGCTTAAGTTGTGCCCATCTATTGGCCCCACATACGAAAAACCTAACTCCTCAAACAGTGTGCCCCCTACTGCAAAACCCTTTAAAGCACCCTTTGCTCTTCTGGCACCCTCTTTAAATGGTTCAGGTAAAAAAGATGCCGCGCCTTTTGCAACAGACTTCAACTCTTGAAAAGGTTGTCCTGTATAAAGCCTGGCAAGGTAGGACGACATGGCGCCAACCGGTGGTGCGATAGACATATCATTATCATTTAAAATAACAAAAAGCCGCTTTTTCAGATGACCTGCATTATTCATAGCTTCATAAGCCATACCTGCACTAATTGCTCCGTCACCAATTACAGCTATGCAATCTCCAAGACCTGTTTCAATCTTTCCTCCCAAATCCCTTGCCACAGCCATTCCAAGTGCCGCTGAAATCGACGTTGAACTGTGAGCGGCGCCAAAAGGGTCATAAGGGCTTTCACTTCGCTTAGTAAAACCACTTAATCCATTTTTACTTCTCAAGGTAAGCATCTGATTTCTTCGGCCTGTCAAGATTTTATGAGGATAACTCTGATGACTTACATCCCAAATCAATTGATCTTTTGGGGTTTCAAAAACTGCATGAAGAGCAACTGTAAGCTCCACAACTCCTAATCCGGCACCAAGATGTCCTCCAGTTTTAGAAACAGTAGAAATGGTTTCCGCTCGCAACTCATCTGCCAAGGCTCCCAACTCTTCATCAGAAAATTTTCTTAAATCTGCAGGTATTTTTGCTCGATCAAGATGTGGCGATTTTGATAATTTCTTCATAAAATTTCTTTCAAGCTCTATAGATCACGCGAGATAACAAATTGTGCAGCAGCCTTCAAGTTATTCGATGCAACTGGAAGTGCCTCCAATTCGTTTATGGCTTGGTCAATCAACTGCTTAGCTTGCTCTTTAGCTCCCTCTAAGCCTAGTAAAGTTACAAAAGTAGCTTTACCAGAAGTTTTATCTTTGCGAAGCTTTTTACCTACTTTATCTACTCCTCCCTCGACGTCTAAGATATCATCTCGAACCTGAAAGGCCAAACCAAGAAAATGCGCATATTGCTTCAATGAATCGTTATCTTCTTTTGCCATTACCGGCCCAACTTGAGCTGACCACTCTATCAATGCACCTGTTTTCTTACCTTGTAAGTTTGAAATAGAGTCTAAATCATTAACAGTAGTCATTTTTTCTGCATCCATGTCTAACACTTGACCAAAAACCATGCCGTTAGCTCCAATCGCCTCCGTTAACGTGGAAATTAAATCTAAACGAACCTGCGGATCCTTTGATGTCCTAACATCAGATAAGATTTCAAAAGCAAGCGTCTGAAGAGCGTCCCCCGTAAGAACGGCTATCGCCTCGTCCCACTGAATATGAACTGTTGGTTTGCCACGCCTAAGGTTATCATCATCCATACAAGGCAGGTCATCGTGTATTAGTGAATAAGCGTGAATTATCTCCACTGCTGTAGCGGCTCGGAGTGCCTCATTAATAGGTACATTATATATCTTAGCACTCTCAACAGCCAGAAAAGCCCTTAGACATTTCCCTCCAGAGAAAGCATATAACATGGGGTCAGATAATCTCTTATCAAAACTAGAAATGGAATCTTCAAAGATAGTTTTTACACACTCTTGAGTATCAGAAAGCACAGAAAGGAACATCTCTATTTTCTTTCAATCTCTGTTACTTCTCCCGTAGAGTTTCCTTCTTTATCTAAAGTTATCTTTTGAACTTTTTCTTCTGCATCCATTAATTTTTTTTCACATCTTTTCTTCAATTCGGCCCCTCGTTCATAAAGTTTTATAGAATCCTCCAGTGGTACGTTCCCCCTCTCAAGTTGACCAATAACTTCCTCAAGCTCACTCATAGCTTCTTCAAAAGACATCTCTGATACTAAAATCTCAGTCATTTTTTCCTCTCTTTAACAAAGTTTCTAAATGCACCCTTACCGATGCAGCTAATGCATCCAGATCATAACCGCCCTCTAGAGTCGATACCACACGACCTCCACACACTTTTTTAGCTAAATCACATAGGCGGTTGGTAAGCCACTCAAAATCTTCTTCAAGAAGGTTTATATTTGCCAAGGGGTCAGACGCATGCGCATCAAACCCAGCCGAAATCAATAAAAGATCCGGTGAAAAGGTCTCCAAAGCTGGGAAAACTTCCTTTTCGTATAATGCTTTAAAACTTTGACTACTAATATTTGGCTCTAAGGGAATATTCAAAATATTGTTTTGAATACCTTTTTCGCTAGCATAACCTGTTCCTGGGAAAAGTGGCATTTGGTGGGATGACACAAATAAAACTCTTTCTTCATCCCAAAGAATATCTTGAGTTCCATTTCCATGATGGACATCAAAGTCAACTATAGCAACTTTTGACAACTGGTGATGATCCAAAGCGTATTTTGCTGCAATGGCCACATTCCCAAACAAACAGAAACCCATTGCTCTTTCTTTTTCAGCATGATGGCCAGGAGGTCTCGTTATTACAAACGCATTAGCTACTTCACCCCCAAGAACCAAATCAACTCCCTTAATTATTCCACCAACCCCTCTTCGAGCTGCCATAAGGGATCCCTCTGACATAAAAGTGTCTGCATCTAAAGAAACAACACCACTACTGGGAGTAGATTTTTTAAGGTTTTCTAAATATTTTTTTGAATGTGCACGAAGTATATCCAAATCTTTGCCCAACGGTGCTTCTAACCTTATCAAATTAGGGTCGTCTAAGTCGTCCAAAGAGTTATTAATACTAATCAATCTTTCTAATCTCTCTGGGTGTGCCCCCGGAGTAATATGCCCTAAACAGTCCGTATGTGAAATTAAAACAGTTGTCATAAAAACTTACCTTCTTTCTTAATCTGGCGCCAACATATATCCTGCACCCCGTACAGTTTGTATGTATCTAGGTTGCTTAGAGTCCTCTTCAATTTTTCTACGTAACCTTGTAACTTGAACATCCACTGCTCTTTCTTGAGCTTGACCCTTACCTCTGCCCAAATCTTCTACCAACTTCTCTCTTGAAATAGGCTCCCCAACATGCGCAGAAAAAATTCGCATGAGTGCAATTTCTGTTGTCGTTAACCTGACCAAAGTATCTCCACTCCAAAGTTCTGCCCTAACAGTGTCATATGTTATTTTTCCTAAAGTAAAAAATAGTGGTAACTCAGTTACTTCCTGTTGGCGTCTTATTCGCCTTAAAATTGAATTTATTCGTAAAAGTAATTCCTGTGGTTCAAATGGTTTAGCCAGGTAATCATCCGCACCAGCTTCTAAACCCTTAATTATATCAGAACTTTCACCCTTAGCCGTTAACAGTAAAACAGGTGTTGTATCTTTGCACCTCAACTCAGTAGTAAATTTAATACCATCATCTCCTGGCATCATTACGTCCAACACTATGAGATCAAATTTTAGGTTAGCTAATGTTTTCCAGGCTTGTTCAGCATCTTTAGCAACAGACGCCCAATAACCATTCTGCGTTAAAAATTTCTTTAAAAGGTTTCTAATTCTTTCATCGTCGTCAACAACTAAAATATGAGAACTTTCTGAAGTTAGGTGAACCATTATTTACTGTTCCAATAAATCATCAAATTGAGCTTTTACTTTATCGTCCATTAGGCACTCTAAAACCTTTCTAAACCCCAAAACTGAGTCCAGACCTGCTTTCTTATAAGCGCTGTACATTCTTCGTCGCTGCGCTTCAGATAGTTGCCTTTCTAAATCAAAACCTTTTTCAGTTAAATGGAGATGTCTTTCTCTCTTATCTTCTAGACCTATATCACTTCTAACCAGACCATCTGATATTAATTTTCGCAAAACTCTATTTAAAGACTGCTTAGTAACTCCTAAAATATTCAGAAGATTATTTACTGTTGTCCCTGAACATCTATTTATAAAATGCACAGCTCGATGATGTGCTCGACCATAGCCGTATTTTTCGAGGATTTTATCTGGGTCTAACGTAAAGCCTCGATAAGCAAAAAACATTGCTTCAATACCAAACCTAAGGGTGTCCTCAGTTAAGAAAAGCTCTTTGTCGATTTCAGTACTAATTGTACTATATTTATCTACCATTAGAACAACTTTTCTCCACTCTCTATCAGATCCATTTTATGTCAGCCTTGTTGACATTTCAAGAATCAACTGATACAAAAAATCGATTTTACGTAATTTTATGTCTATCTATTATAGCATATGAGTAATAAATGAAAAGATACGTTAAAAACTGAGAGGATTACACCAATGACAGTGGCCTATGATAAGCGTGAAGGTTTAATCTGGATGGATGGAAAGCTTATAAATTGGAAAGACGCTAATGTACATATCTTAACTCATGCTATGCACTATGCTTCATCTGTTTTTGAGGGTGAAAGGTGTTATAATGGAAAAATCTTTAAATCCCAACTGCACTCTGAAAGATTAAAAAGCTCAGCACTACTTATAGACTTTGAAGTTCCTTACTCAATTGAGGAAATCGAAAGTGCAAAAAAAGATGTGTTGAGTGCTAACAATCTTAACGAAGCTTATGTTCGTGCTATTGCATGGCGAGGAGCCGGAGAAGACATGGGTGTAGCTTCCGCAAAAAACCCTGTCAGATTAGCAATAGCAGCCTGGGAATGGGGAGCGTATTATGGCGACGCAAAAATGAAAGGTGCCAAACTTGATATTTCCAAATGGAAACGTCCATCACCAGAAACAATTCCATGCGAAGCAAAGGCAGCTGGCCTTTATATGATATGTACAATGTCTAAACATGCTGCGGAGGCTAAAGGTTGTTCAGATGCTATGATGTTTGACTACAGGGGTTACGTTGCAGAAGCTACTGGGGCTAATATATTTTTTGTTAAGGACGGTGAGGTACACACACCAAAACCAGATTGTTTTCTTAATGGATTAACCCGACAAACAGTTATTACAATGCTTGAAGAAAGAAATATTGTTGTACATGAAAGGCATATAATGCCTAACGAACTAGAAGGTTTTGAACAATGCTGGTTGACAGGTACAGCCGCTGAAGTAACTCCTGTTGGAGAGATAGGTGGCTACAAATTTGATGTTGGGCATTTAACACAGGATATTTCAAAAAGTTACGACAACCTTGTGAGAGAGTAACTTATTAAACTCAGGTCCTATAAAGTTAAATACAACAAATATTTATTAATTGATGGAAGATTATTTTTTACGAAATAATATAGTTGATTTTTTTTCTTTTGAGAGTGATTGTGTTCAGCATGGTTAACAATAATACTGTGATTTCTTTAAATACCTCTTCATACGACCGAGTAGCCTTTGATAGGAAAGAGCTTAGTACAATTCTATCTATCTACGGTAGAATGGTTTCAGCGGGGGAATGGCGTGATTACGGAATATCAATGCTAAGACATATAGCTATTTTTTCTATTTTTCGTAGGTCTGCAGAGCATCCGGTATTTACAATTCAAAAAATCCCAAAACTTGCGAACAAGCAGCAACTATATAGTGTTGTTGCTATGGACGGAAGAATTTTAAAAAGGGGATCTAATCTAAAAACAGTCCTACACGTTTTAGAAAAAAAATTAATCCGAGCTGTAAATTAAAGTCTCTTAATTGAAGTGACCGCTCCACCGTCACTCTTTTCTATCCTTGCCATCACAAGGTTAACATCTTCTTCTACAACCGCCATATGATATGCATTAGCATGAATTAAAGTGTCATCTTCACTTAAAATTCCAACATGCCCCCTCCAGAACACTAAGTCACCCTTTTTTGCTTCCGTTAACTTAACTCTCTTGCCCAATGATTCCTCTTGCATATCAGTATCTCTAGGACAATTTATACCACAAACATTTAAAGCTAATTGGACTAAACCTGAGCAGTCTATACCTTTTCTCGAGCCACCACCCCACAGATATGGAGAATTTAAAAGTAAACGCGAAGTTGCTACGTAATCAACCAATTGATATTCAATTTTTTTTAAATGACAAACCGGAATAAAACCACCATTCGTCAACTCTGCCCATACCCCTGTAACTTTTTTCACAGTAACTTTGTCACCAAGGAAAAATTCATTCATATCCTTTTGTTTAAAATCCGGCTTTATATATGAATTGCTACCAGCCACATAAACCCAATGAGATAACTTGGTGCGCGGCGCCACGTAGCTTTCAGAGATATAACCACAATACTGATCTTTTTCAGATTGAATATAAGCAAACCCATTTAGCTGTTCAAACACTTTAATTGGATCTCCTAACGACAGTTGAGAAACTCTATTTCCATCATGTGCGTTTAATAAATCTATTGGCCCGAATCCACATTGAGCTTTTGAACCTTCCAAAAAAGATTCTGAATTCACTTTTCCTTTTAAAAAGTTAGCGGCAACCCTTCCATTTGCTGGAGTAACACGTGAATCCATTAAAGCTTTAAGACCTCTGGTAATGCATCTAAAATAGCCCTAGCTCCCATACCAACACCACCTTTAGGCCTTCCAGGACTAGCAGTAGGTTGCCATCCATAAATATCAAAATGTACAAAGCTCTTCGCATTCTCCACAAAACGTCTCAGAAAAAGTGCGGCAGTAATAGATCCAGCAAATCCTCCACTTGGTGCATTATCTAAATCTGCTATTCCTGGTTCGATTAGTGTTTCATAAGGGTTATGAAATGGCATTTCCCAAATAGGATCTCTGACTCTAATAGAAGATTCTTTTAGCAAATTAGCTAAGTTATTATCGTCTGTATAAAAAGGCGCTACATCGGGCCCAACAGCAACGCGCGCTGCACCCGTTAAAGTCGCCATACATATTAACAAGTCAGGAGAATCCTCGTCAGCGTACGCCAAAGCATCCGCCAAAATCAATCTGCCCTCTGCATCAGTATTATTAACCTCTACTGTTAACCCCTTTCTTGAAGTCAGGATATCTTGCGGTCTAAAAGCTGCTGAAGCTATAGAATTTTCAACAGCAGGCACCAGTACTCTTAATTTTAAAGGCAAATTTAAAGCCATTATCATATGTGCTAGTCCAATCACAGTGGCTGCTCCACCCATATCCTTTTTCATAAGGGACATTGATCCCGCTGGCTTTATATTTAATCCACCTGTGTCAAAACAAACACCCTTACCAACTAACGTCAAAGTTGGCCCATGGTTACCCCAAACCAATTCAATTAAACGAGGTAATTCTGCTGAAGCTCTTCCAACCGCATGTATCATTGGGAAATTTTTTTCTAATAGGCTTTCTCCACAGATAGTTTTCACGGACGCACCATGTAATTCAGCAAGAGACCTTATAGATTGTTCTAGTTCTGAGGGGCCCATATCGTTAGTTGGGGTATTTATTAAGTCTCTAGTCAAAGCTTCACCTTGAGCTATTTTTTCAGTTCTGTTCCCATCAAACATACTCGGGGAAACAAGTCTGGGGTTAGTTTGCACTTGATCTCGATACTTTGAAAAATGGTATTGAGATAAAAGCCACCCCAGGTAATGCTCTTTTACTTCTAAGTCAGGGTGCTCAGAAACAAGCTTGTATTTAAGGTTTGGAATTTTTTTTATCACCCCTCCCAAAACAAATCGATTTCTTTTCCTAATCTCTTCGTTACCTAATCCAATTAAAACTTTTTCAATATTTCCTGAACTATCGGGGACCAAGCAAATATCCCCCGAACTAGCTAAAAATTTGCTTGCGTAAATCCAGTTTTTAACGTGGCTTTCTTCACCCTCCAACCAAAGTTTAAACTCCTCTGCTTTAATAAGGTAAATTGGGCAAGCATTCGCAGTATCTTGTTCAAAATTATATTCAAGAAACTCCAGCATTAAATAATCTCCTAAAAAACTTAATTTTATACTAAGAACTAATATAATATATTATTATATTAGTTTAGAGGTAGTTATTAAGTAGAACAATCTTACCAGGGTATTATAAGCTGTAAACTAGGAGGAACAATAACTAATGGCAGTAAAACCTTTACCAAGCTTTCTTATACATCGGTATAATGACTGGAAATCCAATAGTTATTCGCAAAATAAAAATTGGTACAAGAAAATATCAGAGGAAGATCAACGTCCCAAAGCAATGGTAATTTCTTGTTGTGATAGTCGGGTACACGTCACTGCAATTTTTGGAGCCGAGCAAGGAGAGTTCTTTATTCACCGAAATATTGCAAATTTAATACCACCATTTTCTCCAAATGGTGATTATCATGGTACATCGGCCGCAATAGAGTACGCTGTTACTTCCCTGCAAATTTCTAAAATAATAGTTTTAGGGCATTCAAACTGTGGAGGTGTAAATGGGTGTCATGATATGTGTGCAGGAAAAGCTCCAGAGTTAGAAAAGGATTCTAGTTTTATAGGTAGATGGATGGACATTCTTCGACCAGGGTATGAAAAAGTTAAACACATACTTGATGAGGAAGAAAGAAAAGAAGCGTTAGGAAAAGAAGCTGTTTTAATTTCTTTAAAAAACCTACAGACATTTCCATTTATACAGGATGCCATTAGAAAGGATAAACTTAATCTTTACGGCCTGTGGACTCATATTGGGCAAGGAGATTTAGAACACTTCATTGAGGGACATGGATTTAAACCAGTTTAGACTTTAACACTTTAGAAACATAAGTTTCTGCAATTTGAACAGCATTTAAAGCAGCACCTTTTCGTAAATTATCTGAGACACACCATAGGTTCAACCCATTTTTAACCGTATTGTCTTGCCTAATTCTACTGATAAACGTTGCGTAATCACCAACACACTCAACTGGTGTGACATAACCACCATCCTCACGTTTATCTATAACCATAATACCATCTGATTCTCTTAAAATACTCCTGGCCTCATCAGCACCAAGAAACTCCTCAAATTCAATGTTAATTGACTCAGAGTGCCCAACGAACACTGGCACGCGAACACATGTAGCTGTTACACGTATATTCTTATCTACAATTTTTTGAGTTTCGGCCATCATCTTCCACTCTTCTTTAGTCGATCCATCATCTAGAAAAATATCAATGTGAGGTATTACATTAAAAGCTATTTTCTTTGGATAAACCGTAGGTGACACTCCTTGGTGCGGTACATAAACCCCTTTCGTTTGATTCCAAAGTTCGTCGATACCTTCTTTACCAGAACCTGAAACAGACTGGTACGTGCTTACCACTACCCTCTTAACTCTTGCACGCTCATGAAGTGGCTTAAGTGCTACGACCATCTGGGATGTGGAGCAGTTTGGGTTTGCAATAATATTTTTGTTTTTAAAATCAAAAATAGCGTCAGGATTAACCTCTGGAACTATTAGAG
>CAJIZW010000006.1 GCA_905181985.1 uncultured Paracoccaceae bacterium
ATGGTAATCACGGTTTTGCGCGTACACCGAAATCATTCCGTTTTCAGATGATTTCTGTAATGCCATAGGATCATACTTAGGGGTGTATAATTCTGCAAACATAATTATCGATTTAACCTCTGACCAAAGGTGTGCAGGATTACTACGGCGCTCGAAAGTATCTTTCATCCACGACATTTGTCCATGAAAGTTATTACCTAAAAATTCCTTTAACCTGCTTTCTGTTTCTGGGGTTGAATCTGGCCTGCAAATCCCCACTTTTGAAAACCCCTCTAACAAAGCTTTTTTATATAGTTTCTGCTTAAGACTCAAAAATCTAAATCCGTATAGTGTGGTGGTGGTGGAAACCCTGAAACCTGGTCTGCTAGAATTGACCTGAACGCTGGTCTAGATTTTATTTTTGCATACCAATCTTTAACATTGCTGCTTCTATTCCAGTCAACATCCGAAATATAATCAAGGCAAGAAAGATGCGCAGCCGCAGTAAAATCTGCAAGAGTTAGACAACTACCAGCAAGCCAAGATCTACTTTCTAAAAGTTTATCCATATAGTCTAAATGAATCTTTAAATTTTGAGCACCTTTTTTTATTTTTTGACCGTCAGGTTGACCTAACCCCACTATTTTTTTTGTTAACCTCTCATAAAGAAGATTTACTGTTACATCATTATAGAACTTATCATCAAACCAGAAAACCAACCGTCTCACTTCTGCGCGCTCTACAAAATCTTCTGGCATCAGCGGATATGTTGGTAGTGTCTCTTCTAAATACTCACAAATAGCCTGACTATCACTCAAAACAAATTCATTAGTTTTTAGAATTGGGACTTTCCCAGCTGGGTTGCGTTTTAAAAAATCAACTGATTTATCCCAATATCGCTCTTGGATAAGCTCTGTTTCAATTTTTTTCTCCGCCAAAACTAATCTTACTTTTCGGCAAAAAGGAGAGAGAACAAAGTGATAAAGGCGGTGCATAGTATTTCCAATTTTAGATTATAATACGTAATATTAACTTTCCTATAAATTGTATAGGTTCCAGTTAATATCTCTTTAAATTAATAATGTTCAAGTATGTAAAGTTACTCTTTATTTTTTAATGTAGCACCTCACGCATTCTATTCTAATCAAAAACTTTTCACAGTTTCCCAGAAACTAGGGTAAAAAATAAATGACAAAATTTCTTATCTAGTTATTATTCTACTCTAAATCCAAAAATGTTATTAAATTATTAATTTTTGACCTAATATTAAACTTAAATATTCTAACTGTTTACAGTTTCTAAAAAACTGTAAAATTACTACGGTTGAACTTAAAACATTGTTTTCAAAAAAAATCGATTTTGATATCTAGTTGTAATTCTGTTCCATTCTGAAAATTTTCTCTTTTATTCTTAGTTTCATTTTTTTCATAAGAACAATATTTTTATCATCTGTTGTTAAATTTTCTTGCGCGCTTTTTATATTATCTTTCAATGTCAGATGCTTACTTTTTAGTTTCTTTAGGTAATTACTCAATGACATGGTTTTTCTACTCCTATTTTTATAATATCTTGATTAAACACCAAAAAGTAAAAAAAACCTAAGGTTCTTTTATTGAATAGAGAGTACATTTTTTTTTCTTACCACAATCTTCGCACTTATTGTAAAAGTTCTCACAGTTTAACTCAAAGCTAATATAGTGACTAAAGTCTATAAATGTATTGACATACATCCATATAAATAAGATTTAAATAAGGAACAAATAGTGAACAAAAACATTTTCAATGAAATTTATAGAACTAAACATAACATCAAACTTTACTTTTCTAACTGGAGGCTCTCACCCAGAAGAATATGCTAATCGTGTAGCCTCAATCGGAATGGAGGCTTTTGCAATCACAGATGTTAACTCTGTTGCCGGCATTGTAAGAGCCCATAAAGAATGTGTTAAAATTGCGCTCGACAGAAAAGACTCTCAAACAAAAGACTATAAATGCTCCCCACGATTAATTCCCGCAACAAAACTGGTGCTCGATAATGGAGTGTGCTTAAATGCTCTAGCTCCAACAAGGTTAGCTTGGAGTGAGATGTCTCGTCTAATATCAAAAGGTCGTCTCTCTGCTCCGAAGGGTCAATGTAACATAAGTACAATGGACCTTCTAGAATTTGGATCCAACCTTATACTATTGATGCACCCATCTGAGGAAGCTCAAAAAAATGAAACGAGTCCAGGTTACTGGTTAAATAGTTGTCAAAAAATAGTAAGTGCTTTTAGAAAGAGCTGTTTCTTTTTACTTAATCCTCTTTATGACGGGCAAGATAACATAAGATTTAAACATCTATCTGAAATTTCTCAAAATTTACGTATTCCTACAATAGCATCAGCAGCTCCTTTAATGCATGCTGGAAATCGTAGAAAACTAACTGATATCTTAACATGCATAAGAAATAACCTTCAGATTGAAAATTTAGGCTATTCAGCTCAAACAAATTCAGAAAAAAGACTACGAAATCACTCTGAAATGTTAACAATCTTTAAAGGGTTTGAAGAATCCGTATATCGTACAAATGAGGTTTCTGACTTATGTAATTTTTCTTTAGCAGACTTACGTCAGGACTATCCCTCAGAGGTTAATGCTGGAATGACTCCGCATCAAAGATTAAGAAACCTTTCTTACGAAGGCCTAAGCTGGCGTTATCCAGAAGGTGCCACAATAAAAGTTAGAAAAATGCTTGAACATGAGCTTACGCTTATAAATAAGCTCAAATATGAGTCTTATTTCCTAACAGTAAATGATATTGTCTACTTTGCTAGATCACAAAATATTCTATGCCAGGGTCGTGGTTCTGCTGCAAATTCAGTAGTTTGTTACTGCCTAGGAATAACCTCTGTTAGTCCGGAAATTGGTTCTATGGTGTTTGAACGTTTCGTTTCTGAAGCTCGAAATGAACCTCCAGATATTGATGTAGACTTTGAACACAGTCGACGGGAAGAGGTTATACAGTACATATACCAAAAGTATGGAAGACATAGAGCAGGCCTCTGCGCTACAGTAATTCACTACAGAGGGAAGAGTGCCGTACGAGAGGTTGGAAAAGCTATGGGTCTTTCAGAAAGTACTATCACATCACTAAACTCTCAAATATGGGGCTTTGGGTCCTCAAAAAATATCGATAATGATAAAATTAAAGAGCTTGGGCTTGACCCCTCTGACAGCCGGCTTTCTCTTTCTTTAAAGTTAATAAATGAAATTCAAGGTTTTCCTAGACACTTATCACAACATGTTGGTGGCTTTATTATAACTGATAGTAGATTAGACGAATTGGTACCGATAGAAAATGCCACAATGGAAGGCAGAACTATTATTTGTTGGGACAAAGATGATATAGACACACTTGGAATTCTTAAGGTAGATATTTTATCTCTTGGGATGTTAACATGTATACAAAAAGCCTTTAGCTTAATTAAAAAATATTATGGTCTCGAGTATACTCTCTCGACAATACCTCCAGAAGACCAATCCACTTATACAATGCTTAGCAAGGGGGATAGCTTAGGTGTGTTTCAAGTGGAGAGCCGTGCCCAAATGAATTTTCTACCAAGAATGAAACCAAAGTGTTTTTATGATCTTGTCATTCAGGTTGCTATCGTTCGCCCCGGTCCTATCCAAGGAAAAATGGTTCATCCGTTTTTAAGGCGGCGCAACGGAGAGGAAAAAGTGGTTTTCCCGTCCAATAAACTTGGTGAGATTTTAAAAAAGACACTTGGCGTCCCACTCTTTCAAGAACAAGCCATGCAAATTGCAATTATTGGTGCTGGCTTCACACCCGCAGAAGCAGACCAACTACGTCGTTCACTTGCTACATTTAAAAAAAATGGAGATATCAGTAGTTTTCGCAATAAATTCATAAAAGGCATGCTCTTGAATGGTTATGAAGAAGAGTTTTCATATCGTTGCTTTTCACAAATAGAAGGCTTTGGTAGTTACGGCTTCCCAGAAAGCCATGCTGCAAGCTTTGCCTTTCTTGTTTACGCATCAGCATGGATAAAATGTCATTACCCAGAAGTATTTTCCTGTGCCTTATTAAACTCTCAACCTATGGGCTTTTATGCACCAGCACAAATCGTTCGAGATGCAAAAGCCCATAACGTAACTATTAGGCCTGTATCGATACAATATAGTTATTGGGAAAATATTTTAGAACCAGACGGTAGAGGTGAGATGGCATTGCGACTAGGGTTTTGCCAAATAAAATCTTTACAAAAAGATGAAATTGATTGGATTATAAGTGCTCGTGGAAATGGTTACTTAACCATAGAAGATGTTTGGCGTCGCGCCGGAACTCCTCCACACATATTAGCCACATTAGCAGAGGCAGATGCGTTTATTGATATGGGCATAGATCGCCGCAAAGCTTTATGGGATGCAAAGGCTATTACTAGTAGGAAGGTATTACCACTTTTTGAAAAAAGCCTCGAGGGGGAAAACATAAAGGAGCTATCAAACTATATTCCAAAAAAAATGCACATAGGGGAACATATAGCTGAGGATTACGCTTCCATGCGTTTATCGTTGCATGGTCACCCACTTACCCTTTTAAGGAGTAAGCTAACTCCAAAAAATAAAGAGAGCTTACCTTATATCAAAAAGTCTAATTAAAACTCGTACAAAGCTGTGTTAAAATTACCTTTAATAAGATATGCATGATGGTAATAAAAACGGCTACATGTTTATTATCTATATAGAGGTAGGTTATGACTGTTAAAATAATTAACTCTTCTGACGTCGAATCCTTACTAGATTGGTCAGAGTTAGTAACAAGCTTAATTGCTGGTCATGATCGTCCAAAAGCTCAAATTAGAGACGTAATTCTCTCTAGAAAAGAAGATACTCTACTTTCAAGAACCGCCTGGATTGATGGCTTAGGTCAGCTTGTCAAAACTGCCACCATATTTCCTAAAAATAATGATACTAGCATATCTGCAATTAATGGTGCTGTTTCCTTATTCTCAGATCAAACTGGGGAATTAGAGGCATTTATCGACTTTCATCTTCTAACAAAATGGAAAACTGCCGCTGACTCTTTACTAGCTACCAAACACCTAGCTCGAAAGAACTCTCAAAAAATTCTTTTAGTTGGTTCAGGAAACATGAGTTCTGCAATGGTAGCTGCTTATAAAACTATTTTTCCAAATGCTAATTATTATGTTTGGAGCCGTTCATTAAAAAATGCTTCTCTTTTCTCCAAAAAGCACGCAGCTACTTTAGTCGAAAACCTAAAAAAAGGTGTAGAAGAAGCTGACATCATTTGCACAGCAACAATGTCAATTAAACCTTTAATTAAGGGTGATTGGCTTCAACCAGGGCAGCATCTGGATTTAATTGGGTCCTATCGCCCCGACATGCGGGAGATTGACGACATAGCAATAAAAAAAGGTAGTGTTTATGTGGATTCTTTTGATACTACTATTGAGCATATTGGAGAGTTAAAAATTCCACTGCAGTCCGGAATAATTAAAAGAGACGATATTTTAGCAGATTTCTACAATCTAAAAAAATTCGAAAGGAAGTCACAAAATGAGATAACCATCGCAAAAAATGGTGGTGGTGCACATTTAGATTTAATGACCAGTAAGTACATATTAAAAAAGTGGAAAACTATCCACAATTAAACCTTTAGGTTAGTATTTCTAAAATTATTATAAAAAGTACGTAAGTCATCTCAAAAAAACCATTAGTACGTAATTATTTTAAAGTATTGTGTATTACTGTTAACTACTAATGAAGGATATAAAGGCTGTATGAGGTTAAAACTATGTCCATATTAAAGCAATATAATGAAGAAACTGCAGCAGGAACTTTATCTCTTGATAAAGCCCAAATCAAGACTGTTGAAATTTTAGACCAACTATCAAAATCTCTATCAAAAAGATTAAAAAATAAATATATACTTAACTTTAAAAAAAGTCATAAAATCACAAAAGGTATCTATCTTTGGGGTGGCGTCGGTTCAGGAAAATCCATGCTGATGGATAAATTTTTTGAAGCGAGTGTTTTAAAAAATAAAACTCGAGTTCACTTCCATAGTTTCATGCAACAAACCCATAAGTCCCTTTATGATCTTAGAAAGGTTGGAACTAAGAACCCTATTGATAAAATTATAAAAGACATCACAAAAAAAACAGACTTACTTTGCTTTGATGAACTTCAAATAACTGACATTACTGATGCCATGCTTGTAGGCCGGCTTTTTGAAGGCCTAATATCCTCCAATGTGACAATAGTAATAACCTCAAACAGAATTCCAGATAGTTTATATAAAGATGGCTTAAACCGTAACTTATTTTTACCTTTTATTTCTCTTATTAAAGACTCCCTTATAGTTCATAAGTTAGACACAAATACCGATTATCGCCAAATAAAGCTATCTACAGAGGTTCTTTACTATTCTCCAATAACTAAAGAATCACTGTCTAAGATTGACAAATTATGGAATGACATAACAAACGGTAAATCTGTCAAATTAAAAATTGAGGTAAATGATAGAGATTTTATATTTGATAAGTTTAAAAATGGTGCTGCTCGAGCTAGCTTCAATGATTTATGTGGCGTCCCATTGGGCCCCGCCGACTACCTCTGTTTTGCGGAAGTTTTAAACTTAATTATAATAGAAAATATCCCAATTTTATCTCCCTCAAAAGCAAATGAAGCTAAGCGCTTTATTACTCTTATAGACACTCTCTATGAAGCAAGAGTTCGGTTAATATGTTCAGCCGCTGATATTCCTAAAAACCTTTACCCAAAAGGAATGAATTCGTTTGAGTTTGAACGAACTGCGTCAAGACTTATCGAAATGCAATCAGACGCGTGGGGAGTGCAGTAATTTAGTTTTTATTACTAATTTAGGTATGAGATCTCAGTACAAACCCTGCCAGATAAAGTGAACCACATATAACTACTCTTGAGCTCTTAGAGTATATCATAATTTTTTTCAAAGCATCCTCTAAGCTTTCTGCCTGTGAAGCTTTAATGCCAGCTTTAACAGCATAATCAGCCGTCTCTTTTGCTGTTAAAGTAGCTAACTCACCAGGCACTGCAACAGAAAAAAGTTCATCCACTGAGCTCTTTAAATAAGCCATATAACCCAAAACATCTTTTGTATTTAGCATCCCACAAATTAAATATGTTGGCTTTGGCTCTAGAGATGCTAATACCTTTGCCAAAACCTCAGCAGCAGCAGGGTTATGTCCTCCATCAAGCCATATCTCAGAGTCTATTAAAATATCGACAAATGGCCCAGACTTTAATCGTTGCATCCTAGCAGGCCAAACTACGTTAGTCATAGCTTGTCGAAAAGAGCTCTCAGATACACCCAAATGGCGAAGAGCAACTAGAGCGGCCCCAGCATTTTGAACTTGGTGAGAACCAATCAATGCGGGCAATGGTAAATTACAAACCCCCACACTATCTTCAAAACTAAAGCTTGAGTCTTTCTCTAATACACTCCAATCTTCGCCAAAGACCTTTAACGTAACCTTGCAACGTTCCGCCTCAGTTTTTAGAACATCAAGAACTTTGTTATCTTGGCTGCTAACAACACAAAAACAGTCTGTTTTTAGAATGCCCGCTTTTTCAAATGCTATCTCTTGAAGAGTTTCCCCTAAGAAGCTTTGGTGATCGAGTGAAATAGGAGTAATAATACAAACCTCTGGTGAATTAATTACGTTAGTAGCGTCAAACCTTCCACCAAGGCCAACCTCCAAGATACAAAAATCAGCCTTGGTTCTGCTAAATGCTAAAATAGCCGCTACCGTGGTCATTTCAAAATATGTTATTGGGGAGTTGGCATTTACCTGATAACACTCGTCTAAAATTTGGGACAAACTACTATCAGTAATGATCTTTCCTGCAACAGTAATGCGTTCGTGAAACCAAGCTAAGTGAGGAGATGTATAGGAGTGAACCCGCTTCCCCTCTGCCTCCAACCCAGCCTTTATAATCGCCTGCGTCGATCCTTTACCATTTGTCCCCGCTATATGTATAACTGGGGGTAAATTTTTTTCAGGATTACCTAATTTTTTTAAAAGATGTTCCACCCTATTGAGCTTTAGATCAATCACTTTCGGATGAAGCCTCATAATTCTTTCTAGAATTACATCGCTCGTTTTCTTACTCACTTAAATAAGCTCACAATTAATCATTCAACTGGTTGATCTTGTTTTTGTTGATCTATAGGGGCTGCTATATCTGCTTTTATTGCTCTAGGTTGTTTTGTAAGCATTCTTATAATACTTACTAACTCCTCTCTTATATTCTTTCTATGAACAACTCGATCAAGCATGCCATGATCGAGAAGATATTCAGCGCGCTGGAACCCCTCTGGAAGCTTTTCTCTAATAGTTTGCTCAATAACTCTCGGGCCTGCGAAACAAATTAAGGCATTTGGCTCTGCAATATGTACGTCTCCTAACATCGCATACGATGCTGTAACACCACCTGTAGTTGGGTGTGTCAAAACAACAATATAAGGGAGTCCAGCCTCCCTAAGCATCTCCACTGCTACAGTCGTCCTCGGCATTTGCATCAAGCTTAATATGCCTTCTTGCATTCTTGCCCCTCCAGCCGCTGAGAATAAAACAAGTGGCCTCTTCAGTTTGATTGCTCTTTTAGCTGCAACTATAATAGCATTTCCGACATACATGCCCATTGATCCACCCATAAAAGAAAAATCCTGACAAGCCCCAACAACTGGTGTACGCATTATCTCTCCTTCAGCAACTAACATTGCTTCCTTTTCACCTACAGACTTAGTCGCAACCTTTAGTCTATCTGTATATTTTTTCTGATCCTTAAACTTTAATGGGTCAACTGTTGGCTCTGAAACTTCCACCTCAAAAAATAAACCGTCGTCAAAAAGAGCTTTAAACCTTTCTCTTGGCTTAAAAGACATATGGTGTTCACAGTTAGGGCAAACATTTAAATTATCAGACAGCTCACGGTGAAAAAGCATTGTCCCGCACTCTCCGCACTTCGACCACAGATTTTCTGGAACCTCCCGTCTAGAAAACAAAGAGTTTATTTTCGGCCGAACATAATTGGAGATCCAGTTCATAAAAGCCTCTTAATTGTTACGATAGTTCATTAGTACTCGTTTTAGAAAATTACAATCCACGAAAAGAACAGATTAACATAAATGTAATATACCAAGCTCTTATATCATTTTATTACTATAACCTCTACTCTACGGTTATCACTACGTCCTTTTGCATTTGAATTACTTGATCTTGGGGACAAGAATCCTATACCATGAAAGTCGAGCCGTTCTTCCTTAACATTAAATTTTGATATTAATTTTTTTTTAACTATCTCTGCTCGATCCTTGGAAAGTTCGATGTTCTTAGCTAAATCACCTTCTGCATCAGTATGCCCAACCAAAGCTATTTTTATGCCTTTGTTTTGCTTTAAGTATTTTGCTAAATCAACCAGTGAGAGATACTCACCTTCTATAAGTTCACTGGACCCTGCTTTAAAGATCACGTCAGATAATATAGCGGAACCATTTAAGTCTAACAGTTCCTTTATTGTTCCTCTTAAACTACTAGAGCTTCCCTCGACACTTTCAGAAACCTTATTCAAGGATTTTATTTTTAAGTTAGATACAGCCTCATCACCAATAAAAAATAACTGAACAAATAACGATTCTCCACCCCTACTTACAATACAGCTAACAAACTCTCTCGGGGTTTTAGATAAAGAGCGCCCAGAAAAAAACTTAAAGCTGCCTAAATCAATATGCATTTCTGGATCTGGTAAAATAACTGTATTAAATCGGAAATCAAAACCGCCACAGGATTTAGAGTTACATTCATACAAAATTTCAAA
>CAJIZW010000007.1 GCA_905181985.1 uncultured Paracoccaceae bacterium
TTCGACCATTCAATTGCAACCTCTTTAGTGTAGTCTATCGACAATCTATTCTTTAAAATATCTAAAGCTTTTTCGAAATCCTCACTATTCTGATCTCCATCCACTATTGTACGCTCCCAAAATTCAAGCTCTTTATCATCTGCTTTTGAAATAGCGTGAATCATAGGAAGAGTTAGTTTCCTTTCTCTGAAATCATCTCCTAAATTTTTTCCAATTTTAGCTCCATCTCCAATAAAATCAAGGATATCATCAACTATCTGAAAACTTATGCCCAAAGCATCTCCATAAGAGGCCAATGCCTTGATGGTACCTTTATCTGCATCTGCGAGCATTGCTCCAACTTCCGTAGAAGCTGAAAATAACGCAGCAGTCTTTCCTCTGATAATTTTGTAATAAATTTCTTCATCTGTAGTTATATCTTCAGATGCAGTTAACTGCAGAACTTCTCCTTCTGCAATATTTGCAGAAGCGTTAGACAGAGTTTCTAAAACATCTAATCTTCCCGTCTCTGTCATCAGTTGGAATGATCTAGCAAACAAGTAATCGCCAACTAGAACACTGGATGAGTTGTTCCATAGTATATTAACTGATGATCTACCTCGGCGCCTTTCACTCTCATCCACCACGTCATCATGCAAAAGTGTCGCGGTATGAATAAATTCAACTGTTGCCGCCAAGTGAATATGAAATTCTCCTTGATAACCACATATTTTTGCGGCAGCCAAAGTCAAAAGTGGACGTAGCCTCTTACCTCCAGAACCTATGAGATGGTTTGAAATCTCCCCTATAAGTGGTGCGTGTTCCGACTGCATTCTTTCTTTAATAAGTTTCGAAACTTTACTTAAATCATCGACCAAAACATTCTTAAGTTTGTCGTATGGATTAATAATTTTCTTTAACATCTTTCACTCTCTGTAATATTACTCGACAAACCTTATTAAGTGTCATTAATCTACTACCATTATGCTAGAACTACTAAGAAGTAATGACCCAACCAATATAGCTTTTGCTAAACACCTTCTTAAAACAAGTTTTATAGAGGTGTTTGAATTAGACGTCCATATTAGTAATCTTGAAGGATCTATTTCTTTGTTTCCTGTAAGGTTAATGGTCTCTAACCAAAACATAGTGCAAGCTAGGGAAATATTAATGGATAATAATTTGTTATAAAGAAATCTCTGAAATGATGTCCTTTTTTAAAAAAAATGAAGTTTCTCAAGATTTATTTCTTGATGGACAGCTATCAATTTTCCAACCACTTAATGGATATCGTGCGGCAACTGATCCAGTATTATTGGCTGCTGCCTGTCCAGCAATAACTGGCGATGAAGTCATGGAGTTTGGCTGTGGGGTGGGAACGGCTTCTTTCTGTATTTTTCGAAGGGTTAGCGTAAGTTTAACCGGGTTAGAGATCCAAGAAAACTACGCAAGCTTAGCAATAAAAAATGGATTAATTAATAAGATACCTATTCATGTTGAAATTGGTGATTTCAAGAAGATGCCTAAGAATATTAAAAATAGAAGTTTTGACCAAGTTATATTAAATCCCCCCTATTATAAAACAGGTACACCTTCAACAAACCAAGGCCGAAACCAATCTCTAAGAATTATAACTCCTCTTTCTGAATGGGTGAGCGAGGCGGTTAAACGGCTCAAACCAAATGGCTGGATAACCATCATAAATACTCCAGAGAATTTAATTGAAATTTTAATTTCTTTAAGTAAAAGTACCGGAGATATACAAATAAAACCACTTACCTCTAATCCTGATAAAATTGCCAATAGAGTAATAATTAGAGCAAAAAAAAGCTCTAAAAGTATCACAAAGATTTATCCGCCTTTGATCATTCACGTTGGTGAAGGAAAAACTAAGAAGTTTAGCACTGAGGCTGAAGATATTTTTAGGAACGGCTTCCCACTTACTTTTTAATTTTTACACTATCTTAATTTTTGTTTAAAGTCTCTCAAGGCACATAGCGACACCCATTCCGCCACCAATACATAAGGTCGCAAGACCTTTTTTTACGTTTCTACGCTTCATTTCAAAAAGTAATGTAGTTAAAACTCGACACCCAGAAGCTCCAATTGGGTGCCCAATGGCTATTGAACCTCCATTAACATTGACGATACTTGGGTCCCAACCCATCTCTTTATTTACGGCACATGCCTGTGCAGCAAATGCTTCATTAGCCTCAATTAAATCAAGCTCTTCCATCTTCCACCCTGCTTTTTTTAAAGCTTTTTTTGATGCTTCAACAGGGCCAACACCCATAATTGAAGGGTCAAGTCCAACAGTTGAGTATGACACTATTCGAGCCAAAGGCTCTATTCCACGCCTCTCTGCCTCATCCAAACTCATCATTAGGGTAGCAGCAGCACCGTCGTTCAAACCTGATGCGTTCGCAGCAGTAACAGTCCCTTCCTTCAAGAATGCTGGTCTAAGCTTTATCATCGAACTCATATCCACTCCATAACGAATATATTCGTCCGTATCCACTTTCGTATCTCCCTTACGAGAAGTTATAGTATAAGGGACTATTTCTTCGACAAATTTTCCAGATTTTTGGGCTAGTTCTGCCTTGTTTTGGGAGGCGACAGAAAACTGGTCTTGATCATCCCTACTAACACCCCATTTTTGAGCCACGTTCTCTGCTGTTTGCCCCATATGATAGCCGTTAAAAGCGTCCCATAATCCGTCTTTAATCATAGAGTCGATATATTTAAGATCCCCCATTTTTTGACCTGACCTCATAAACGAGACATGGGGAGATAGGCTCATACTTTCTTGCCCACCGGCTGCAACAATTGTTGCATCACCCAATTGAATATGTTGTGCCGCGATAGAAACAGCTCTTAAGCCAGATCCACACACTTGATTAATTCCCCACGCCGAGCTTTCTACTGGAAACCCCGCTTTTATGTGGGCTTGCCTTGCCGGATTCTGACCTTGCCCAGCGCTCAAAACTTGACCCATAATGGTTTCAGACACTTCTGCCTTATCGATTCCTGATCTAGCAGCTACTTCTTCTAGTACAGCTGATCCAAGATCATGGGCCGGTACATTAGAAAAAGACCCCAAAAAACTTCCAACTGCTGTGCGTGCAGCAGAGGTTATCACCACGTTTGTCATATTTTCACTCCAAAAAGCTTAAACTAGTTATTACCGTTATACTTACTTTTAATTTTTAATTAAGGGGCTCTAATGATGTTTGGCTGGAACGGTAGGACTCGAACCTACAATCACCTGCACCAAAAGCAGGGGCATTACCATTATGCTACGTTCCATCAATTAAGTCTGATCTAAATGCCTCCATCGAAGGCTGCAAGTAGAAAAATGTTAATTGTCTCTTATTTATGCATACGTTAGTACAATTTAATGGATTTTGATGTCATTATAATAGGCGCAGGTGCCGCAGGTCTAATGTGTGCCATAGAGGCCGGGCGGCGTGGCAGGAAAGTAGTTCTACTAGATCATGCAAAAAAGATTGGCGAAAAAATTCGTATTTCGGGTGGTGGACGTTGTAATTTCACAAATAGGCAAGTTTCGAAAGAAAACTTCATTTCATCTAACCCTTCTTTTTGTATATCAATTCTAAAAAAATACACGCCTCAAGACTTCATAGAAAAAATTTCGTCACACGGCATCCAGTGGCATGAGAAAACACTGGGACAGCTCTTTTGCAATGGATCATCAAAAGAAATAATAGAGATGTTAAGGGGTGAACTGACTAAGGCAAATGTTACTTTAATTTTAGAATGCAAAATACTTGAAGTTAAATTAGTCAATGGAAAGTATAATGTTAATACTTCAAAGTCAAAAATGACCTCAGATAATCTAGTAATAGCAACCGGAGGAAAATCTATCCCAAAAATGGGAGCTACAGACTTAGGTTATAAAGTTGCTGAATCCTTTGGTATTAATATTATCAAGACAAAACCAGCTCTAGTACCCCTTACCTTCGCACCAGGGGAACTAAAGACCATGTCACGCCTCTCAGGTAACTCCGTTTTTGCGAGGGCATCATATAAGAAAATATCATTTACAGAGGGGCTGTTATTTACACATCGAGGGCTCTCTGGCCCATCTATTTTACAAATATCCTCGTACTGGAATGAAGGGGAAACTATTTCAATTGATCTTCTAAACGAAAAAAATATCTTAGATTTGTTAATCGAATTACGGTCTCAAAAAGGAAAAATCTCTATAAAAAATGCCTTGGCAAGGTTTCTACCAACTAAAATAGCAGAACTTATTTTGGATCAACTTGATGTCCAAGGAAATTTAGGAGATCAGAGTAACCTTGCACTAGAGGCGATTAGGCAAGCCATCCATGACTGGAATATTAAACCAACCGGTTCAGAAGGTTATAGAACTGCTGAAGTAACTCTTGGTGGCGTCGATACTAAGGAGTTAGATTCGCGGACCATGGAGACAAAAAAAATAAAAGGTTTGTACTTTATTGGAGAGGTTGTTGATGTAACCGGCTGGCTGGGTGGTTATAACTTTCAGTGGGCTTGGTCTTCAGGATGGGTTTCAGGGCAAGCTATTTAAACTCTACAAGGGTTTTCTTTTGCTAGCTTGTCAAACTTCATTAGACTGTTAATTATGTTAGGCATTTGATCTAGAGGGATCATGTTAGCTCCATCCGACGGTGCACCATCAGGATCTTGATGCGTTTCAATAAATACGGCAGCTATTCCCAAAGAAACAGCCGCACGCGCCATAATAGGAGCAAACTCTCGTTGTCCCCCCGAAGACGTTCCTTTTCCTCCAGGCTGTTGTACTGAATGTGTAGCATCCATTACGACTGGGTAACCAGTCCTTACCATTGTAGGAAGGCTACGGAAGTCTGTAACTAATGTATTATAACCAAATGAGGAACCTCGTTCTGTTAAAAGGATCCTATCACTCCCAGTAGACTGCACCTTTTGTACAACATTTTCCATATCCCAAGGAGCTAAAAACTGCCCTTTTTTTATATTAACAACTGCTCCAGTATTTCCTGCTGCAATTAAAAGATCTGTTTGCCTACATAAAAAAGCGGGAATTTGAATTACATCGACAAGCTCTCCAACCAGCTCACACTGGTTTACATCATGCACATCAGTCAAGACAGGGCAGCCTATTTCTTTCTTTACTGCTTCTAAGATAGATAAACCTTCATGAACTCCAACACCCCTTGTGCCAGTTAATGAAGTCCGATTTGCTTTATCAAAAGACCCCTTAAAGATATAACCTGTGTTTGCCTCTCGACATGCATTTGCCATAAACTCAGCTATCATTAATGTGTGTTCCAAATTCTCCAACTGGCATGGGCCCGCTATTAATGTAAGTGGCAGATCGTTGCCAAGCCTTAAGTCTCCAATGCAAACATTTTTCATAATTTATCCACCTTTTCCTCAAACTTTTTAACGTCGCAATAGCACACTTTATATACAAACAAAATCAAAGATTAAATTGCCTAATAACTAAATGGTTTAACAATATATAATTTACAGATTTAAAATAGTTTATGTTATAGTCAAAAAATTAATTCCCACTCTTGCCAATTTTATAGTTAACAAATACTAATAGACGTCATAAATTTCTATGTTTTAACACAAAAATCTTGATTATATTTATTAGAAGTTTCAAAGGAATATTGGAGAAAATTTTGAAAAATTTCATAAAATTTTTTCTTCTATTTGGGCTCTGGTTATTGATGTCTGGGATGCTTACTCCACTTTTAATTATTTTTGGATTAAGTTCAGTTTGTGGCGTAATGATAATTATCAACCGAATGGACAAGGCTGATAATTATGACTTAAAAATCCAATTGAACCTACTGCAGTTTGTATATTACTTAAGCTGGCTATCCCTTGAAATAGTTAAAGCAAATTTAAAGGTAACTAAGATTATCCTAAGTAAAACATTACCTAGAAATCAAAGGTTTTTAAAAGTAAAGTATTCTCAAAATAGTGATTTTTTTCAAGTTATGTTTGCAAACTCCATTACGCTCACACCAGGCACTATTTCTACAGAAACTGAACCTGAATATTTTTTAATTCATGCATTAGATTATAGTCCAGAGGATATAGAGTCTTTAAAAGAAATGGATCTGCGAATAACCAAGCTTGAGAAGGGGGTATAGAATAATGTTCTTAGTTGCCATCATTTCTCTTTTGATAGGAATGATCCTAGTTTTAGTTAGACTTTTTTTTGGTCCAACAGTCTACGATAGGGTGCTAGCAGTTAATGCCTTTGGGACTCATACAGTGTTATTCATAGGCGTGTTAGGTTTTCTAACGGGAAGACCCGATTTTTTAGATATCGCGCTACTTTACGCACTTATAAATTTTGTTGGCACCATAACCATCCTTAAGTTTTTTAAGTATCGTGTGATTGGTGACCCTCAGAGAGATATCGAAGAAAGGAGTGGGTAATGCAAAATCTAAATTTTTTATTCGATATAATTAGCTGGACATTACTTTTGGCTGGGTCATTTTTTATCATTATTGGTTCCTTTGGGATCTATAGGTTTCCAGAATTTTGGTCGAGATTACAAGCTTCATCAGTGATCGACTCATTAGGTCTTTATTTAATATTATTAGGATTGGGAGTTCAGAGCGGTTTTACATTTGTTACAGTAAAATTAATTATCATTGGATTATTCCTCTTTCTTACCGGCCCAACCTCCACCCATGCTCTAGCAAATGCCGCTTTCATTTCAGGGTTACGACCAGAAGAGAAACTAGAGACCAACTGATATAGAAAAAACGAGGTAAACTATCGAAATTTTTATTGATATAATATTATTCTGTCTACTAATTTTAACTGCATTTGCGACGGTAAAGGCTCATGGGTTGTTCGGGGTAGTAATGTTATCGGGTGTTTTTAGTTTATTATCCGCACTCTTACTCATAACTCTAGATGCAGTAGACGTTGCCTTTACAGAAGCTGCCGTTGGAGCAGGAATTTCTATTGTGTTAATGCTTTCAACGTTGACGCTTACTTCTAGAAGAGAGAAAAAATCAAAAAACTCTAATCTAATACCTCTTGTGATTGTTACTTTAACAGGGCTTGTATTAATTTATGGAACTCTTGATATGCCTAATTTTGGAGCGGCTGACACCCCGAGTCAAATACACGTCGCAAGAGAGTATATTAAACGTACACCTGAAGATATTCATATCCCAAATATTGTGACTGCAATTCTTGGTAGCTACAGAGGCTATGATACACTTGGAGAAACTGCTGTTATTTTTACTGCTGGAATAGGTGTACTACTAATTCTTGGGAGACTCAGTCTGAGGCCTAGGCGACGAACTAAGAAGATTGAAAAAGTATTATGAAACATCATCTTATTCTTCGTGTAATAACAAAACTCTTGGTGGGACCGATAATGCTTTTCGCATTTTATGTACAGTTTCATGGAGATTATTCTCCAGGTGGTGGTTTCCAGGCAGGAGTAATTATGGCTGTGGGCATAATTATTTATGGTATCGTATTTGATATGGAGCATGCAAAGAAAGTACTCCCTGCGTGGTTCGTTCACAAAATGTTAGCATTTGGAGTTTTATTGTATACTTTTACTGGAGTAATCAGTTTCTTTAGAGGGAAAAACTTTCTGGATTACAGCGCTTTAAGTCCACATAGTGCAATCCACGGCCAGCACTATGGAATCCTTATTATTGAACTTGGTGTAGGCATTACTGTAAGTGGCGTTATGATAGCTATTTATTATGCATTTGGGTCTCGTACTTCGGAAATTAATGATGCGGAGTGGTAAGGTTTAATATGATTACTTGGGAATTTATTATTGGGCATCTAAATTACTGGTTTTTCATAGTACTTATGATGACAGGCTTATACATTGTTATCGCAAAAGGTAATTTAGTAAAAAAAGTTGTTGGGTTAAATATCTTTCAAACTTCTGTTTTTATGTTTTATATATCAATTGGGAAAGTGATAGGGGGGACAGCTCCAATTTTTCCTATGGATATGAAAATCAATAATGATGTGGTGTACTCTAATCCTCTCCCTCACGTTTTGATCCTAACAGCTATTGTAGTAGGTATTGCAACCACCTCCTTAGCACTAGCATTAATAGTGCGTATAAGGGAGGAGTATGGCACCATTGAGGAAGACGAGATATTCATAATTGAACAAGAATTAGATTTCTCAAATACAAGGTCCAATACTGATAAACCCATTGGGCATTTTTGATGAGCTTATCTATCTCACATAGTGACAGCTTTTCGTTAATTGAACAGTTACCAATTTTACAGATACTAGTTCCTTTCGTATCTGCTCCACTAATTGTGTTTATTGGCAATCGAAAAGTCGCTTGGTGGATAGCCTTTATTGCAAGTCTTATTTCTCTTTTAATCGCTATCAATCTTTTACTATTGGTAAATGATGGATCTATTATATCGTATCATATTGGAGGGTGGGCTCCACCAATAGGAATTGAATATAGAGTTGATGCCCTTAATGCATTTGTTCTTGTTTTAATCACGCTAATTAGTAGTATAGTGGTGCCCTATGCTTATAAAAGTGTAGAAAATGAAATTCCCGAGCAGCACCATACTCTTTTTTATGCGGCATATCTTTTGTGTGTTACCGGGCTCATGGGGGTAGTTATTACTGGTGACGTCTTTAATGTATTTGTTTTCCTAGAGATATCTTCTCTAGCTTCATACGTACTTATTTCTTTAGGTTCTCATAGAGATAAGCGGGCATTAACCTCTGCATTTAATTATCTCATTATTGGTACAATAGGGGCAACTTTTTTTGTTATAGGTATTGGGCTACTATATATGGTGACTGGAACTCTGAACATGGTTGATATGGCAGAGCTCTTAGAAGGAAAGTCCTCGTCTTCAACGGTGCGTTCAGCTTTTGCGTTTATTGTTGTTGGGGTAGGATTGAAGTTAGCAATCTACCCTCTACATATATGGCTACCAAAAGCATATACGTTCGCACCATCCGTTATAACTGCATTTCTAGCGGCCACAGCGACTAAAGTAGCCATCTACATCTTAATAAGGTTTATGTTTACGATATTCAGGCCAAGTTTTTTAGAGGAATTAAATGTTTTAGACTTAGTAATATTACCTTTGTCTATTGCCGCTATGATTATCGCTTCTCTAATAGCAGTTTTTCAAAAAGACTTTAAAGGGCTCTTAGCCTACTCTAGTATTGCACAGGTCGGTTATATATTGCTTGGGATAAGCCTAATGTCCGAAAGAGGGTTAACAGCAGCAATTATTCACATCTTTAACCATGGGATTACCAAGGTAGCCTTATTTATGGTAGCAGGAGCCTACGTAATTAAAAGAGGTGGATCACTTTTAACCGATCTTCAAGGGGCTGGCTTTACAATGCCTTGGACTAGTACTGCTACGGTGATAGGGTGCCTAAGTTTAATTGGTATACCAGGTACAGCTGGCTTTATAAGCAAATGGATACTAGTTGAGGCCGCCATAGAAAATGGCAAGTGGCCTTTAGCAATCATAATCATTTTCTCTTCGCTACTGGCAGTAATTTATTGTTGGCGAGTTATTGAAACTTTGTATTTTAAAAATGGGGATAGCAAGATAATAGTAAATGAAGCTCCATTATCTATGTTAATATCTATTTGGATAGCGAGCCTTGCGTGCATTTACTTTGGTTTTAACACTGACACCACCATATCAATTTCCGACCTCGCAGCAAAGATGTTATATTTAACGTCATTAAACTCATACTAAGGGAAGATTTACATAGTGGTACCTAATATTTCTATCTTTTTAAGTATCTTAATACCAATTACTGCTGCTATCTTAAATCTTGTTATTAGGGAGCGACCAAATTTAAGAGATTTCTTAACATTTGTTGCGTCCGTTCTAACATTTTTCTGCGTATTGGCTATATTGATCAGTGTTGGGAATGAAACGACCGAAGAAATAGTTCTTCTTTCAGTACTCCCAGGGTTAAAACTGTCCTTTCAAGTTGAACCTTTAGGTCTCTTGTTTGCTTTATTAGCATCCGGTTTATGGATTTTAACACATGTTTATGCCATAGGTTATATGAGGCAAAATAATGAAGCCAAACACTCTAGGTTTTTTGCATATTTTTCTTTAGCCATAGCTTGTGTAATGGGAATAGCATTTTCATCAAACATGTTTACTCTGTTTTTTTTCTACGAGGCACTAACTCTAACCACGTACCCTCTTGTGGCACATAAAGGCACAGACTCCGCTGTAAAAGGCGCTAGAACATATTTTGGAATACTAATTGGAACCTCTATAGGCCTCCAACTTACTGCCATAGTTTGGACATTTCTAATCGCTGGGACCTTAGATTTTTCAAAAGGTGGTATTTTAAATGGTCATTTAGAAGGCCCGTTAGTTACATTGTTGCTTTTTTTATATATATTTGGAATTGGAAAAGCCGCTCTTATGCCGTTTCATAAATGGCTACCTGCCGCCATGGTTGCTCCCACACCCGTATCAGCACTACTACACGCTGTTGCAGTAGTAAAAGCAGGTGTATTCACTGTTCTTAAAGTTGGGATATATATTTTTGGTTTAGAGTTTCTACAAAATAGTGGAGCATCGTATTGGCTGATGTGGTTTGCTGCTGGTACTATTATGATAGCTTCGCTGATAGCTATAACAAAAGACAATCTCAAGGCACGGTTAGCGTATTCAACAGTTAGCCAGTTATCTTATATTACTTTAGGTGTAGCTTTGGCGACATCAATGGGGGTCCTAGGTGCAGGCCTACACATCGTGATGCACGCTATGGGGAAAATAACATTATTTATGTGTGCTGGATCTATATACGTTGCTACCAAGAAAACAAATATTAGTCAGATGACTGGCTTAGGTAAAGTTATGCCAATTACCTTTGGTGCATTCTTTATAGGTTCTCTTTCAATTATAGGCTTACCTCCATTGGGTGGCTCTTGGAGTAAGTGGTTTCTATTGATGGGTGCTCTCGAAGCTGATCAATGGTTTATGATGTTAGTTCTTATATTTAGTTCTTTATTAAATATAGCATACTTATTACCTATCGTTGCAAAGGGTTTTTTTCTTCCTCAAGAAAATGATTTATCTCAAAAATACTCTGAAAGTACGGTTTTAATTTGGCTGCCACCAGCTATTACGGCAATGTGTTGTATTATCTTATTTTTTACAGCTGGACATTTATTAGACTTTTTAGCCCCTATAGTTTTGCCTGAGTAGGGTAAAGTAAAGCTTTTAAAGCTCTCGACTATTAAGGATGTTATTAGCAGATTTAGTGTCTCAGAAATTGGCAAAACTTACAAAAAATATACTAAGAAATTTTTTCTTACACTTTTACTTACTTGGTTTTAGCTCAATAAAAATAGATTTAATTTCCTCTTCAGAACTAGATTAGTAACCTTTCTTGCGATCAACAAGGTACAAAAAGGAGTCTCCTCTCTCCCCTCTTAAAATATTTTTAGCGATAACATCACAGGAAGAACTTGCTCTAGTAACAGAGGCTATATGGGGTGTAACAGTAACTTTCTCATTCACCCAATATCGGTGATCTTTTGGTAAAGGCTCTATTTCAAATACATCTAGTGTTGCATGACTTACTTGCCCACTTTCTATTGCCCTTAGTAAAGCAGAATCATTAATCAGGTGACCTCTTCCAGGGTTTAGTATTATAGAACCATACGGCATTTTAGATAACATTCGTTCGTCTATCAAACCATTCGTTTCTTTTGTCAAAGGAAGCAACAAAATTAAAATCTCTGCTCGACTTAACGCTTCAGTTAAACCGTCATTTCCGAAATAACACTTTATATTTCCAATATTATTTTTTTGGCTTCTACTCCAACCATTAACTTTAAAATTTAAATCACTAAGTGTTTTAGCGCATGATAAACCCAACTCACCTAAACCAAGAATAGTAAGATTTCTATCACTTGCTAAAGGTGGATAAGTATTATTTCTCCAAACACCGTCTTGAACCTTTATATACTTATCAAGGTCAAGATGATGCCTTAATACATGGCCAGTTACCCATTCCACCATACCCTGTGTTAACCCGGTATCTACCATACGGCATAAAGGAACTTTTATAGTTGTATTTCCTGTAATATTCTCAACTCCAGCCCAAAGACTTAGAATAGCTTTAAGAGATTTAAATTTACTAAAATCTTCTAAACCTCCGCTCGGAGCATATATTATATAATTGGCATCAAGACAGTTAAGGTCAGTTGTTATTTCATATACAAGTTTTGTATCATCCATTGCTCGAGTTAACTCAGTTTTATATTTTTTCCAATCTTTCTGACTTGCAGAAAATAATATTTTTATCATTTACCTACCTCACTCTGTGAACATGGGCACTCTGCATTAAGCCAAATGCTCCCAAAAGAACTAACATAGAAGACCCACCATAACTAATTAAAGGTAGCGGTACACCCACTATCGGCGCAAAACCCATTACCATTGCCATATTAGGAGCAAAGTATAAGAAAAAAGTAAAAGCTATCCCCATAATAATTAAAGAGGAAAAACGATCTTTGTTTTTAAGTGCTGATACAATACAAAATAAGATAACCAAGTTATACAAAGCCAAAACAGACAATCCACCTATAAATCCAAACTCTTCTGCAAGGGTCGTAAAGATAAAATCGGTATGTTTCTCGGGTAAAAAGTTTAACTGTGATTGGGTCCCCTTCATAAAACCTCTTCCATTTAATCCTCCAGAGCCAAGAGCAATTTTTGATTGACCTATATGGTAACCTGCTCCCATAGGATCACTTGAAGGGTTTAAAAAGGTGTCTATTCTACGGTATTGATAATCCCTGAGTATAGCCAAACCCGTGTCTCGTGTATAAAATATAGTGACCACCCCTGCTGAAAGGCTCATTATAATTCCCAAAAAATAAGCCCAATGAACCCCAGCTAACAACATCAACCCTCCGCCACCGCATAAAACTAATAAAGCCGTTCCAAGGTCAGGTTGATTAAAAATCAAAAAGACAGGTATCAATATGATTATTAATGGAATTAAAACCCAAATTGGTTTTGAAACTTTAGTTATGTCTAACCAATCATAATATGCAGCAAGGAATAAAACTGTAGTAATTTTTGTTAACTCTGAAGGTTGTAATCTTATAAACCCTAAGTCCAACCACCTTTGCGCTCCCATCCCAGTTGTGCCAAAAAAATCCACCCCAATAAGCAAGGCAATACTCGTAAAATAAATAAACCCAGAAACATTTTTCCAAAACCAAATTGGTATCATCGCAATAAATAGTAACATACACATGCCAGCCACAAACCTCTTTAATTGAGGTTCTGCCCAAGGAGCTGTGGAGCCTCCAGCTACTGAGTAGAGCATTAAGAATCCAACAAACGAAATTGCGGAAATTAATATAAGTACTGCCCAGTTCAAATGTAAAAACTTTACAATGCCATATGGAGTTCGCTTAATATTGTGTTCATGGTAACTCATTCGTAGTCTGACCTTAATGTTTTATCGGGATCTACTAATTGCATTTTTGTTAACATTGAATCAATACGAGAGCGTTGAGCTTCAGGATACGCAGATAATGGTGGTAAAGAGCCGTATTGGGCAGCAAGCATTATATCACGTGCAATCGGTGCCGCCGATGCGGAGCCACTTCCCCCATGTTCTACAACTACCGACACTGAGTATTTAGGGTTTTTGAATGGAGCATATCCAACAAATAAAGCATGGTCTCTATACTTCCACGGCTTGTCTTCATTTTTTGATACTCCTCGTTTTCGTTCAGATTTAGAGATTTCGGTAACCTGGGATGTCCCAGTTTTACCAGCGAACTCTTTATCATACTGCTCAACACGGCTACTATAGGCTGTCCCTCTTTTATCATTTACAACCGAGTACATACCACGCCTTACCTCTCTCATTGCAGCTGGATCAATATTAAGAGGTTTAAAACTTTCAATAGGTAAAGACAGTCCAGAAAAAGATTTTATCAATCTAGGTTTAACAATACTATTAGTTGCCAAACGAGCTGTAATTACAGCCAATTGAAGTGGTGACGTAAGTACATCACCTTGACCAATAGCTGTATTTAGGGTGTCTCCTATTTTCCATTCTTGACCTTT
>CAJIZW010000008.1 GCA_905181985.1 uncultured Paracoccaceae bacterium
GGAGGCTCTCATAGGAAAGCCTGTCTTGTCATCCAACCAGGTGCTAGCGTGGAGTATGCTACGTAAAGCTCAAGTTTGTATGTCTAAGGTGGACTTGTCAAAATGTCCGGGAAGAATTTTTGAACAAGAGTATTTTTAAATTCTGGAATACTAGTTTATTATAACTAGAGTAGGTTTTCCTTAACATCTAAGGTGTCTCTAAGGCTATCACCCAGAAAATTTATTGATAAAACTATCAGCATTATTGCTAACCCAGGGTATACGCCGAGCCACCAAGCCTGACTGATAAAGCTTCTACCATCAGCTAGAATTAAACCCCAAGTTGGTGTGTTTGCGCTAACTCCGAGGCCTAGAAATGATAAAGAAGCCTCGCCAAGGATTGCATATGAAACACATACTGTAGCTTGGACAATTAGTGGTGCAGCCGCATTGGGTAAGATGTGTTTAAACATAATTCGCATGTTAGAGCTTCCATTTGTACGTGCGGCCTCAACAAACTGCTGCTCCTTTAGGGTTAAGACCATCGAGCGGGCAACACGAGCAAAGTCGTCAAGAAAAGCAAGTGATATAGCTACAATAACATTTAATAAACCTGTGCCGAAAACAGCTACTAAGTAGACTGCTATTATAAAATTAGGAAAGGCCCACTGAAGATCAATGTATCTCATTATTATCATATCAGCCCAACCGCCATAATAACCTGCTACCACTCCTAAAATAACACCTAAGACTAGTGATATAAATACGGTTGAAACCCCAACAAATAGAGATATTTGTGTACCCCATATTATTCTCGAAAGAAGATCGCGTCCCAAATCATCTGTTCCTAGTAAATGCATTTTTGATGGCGCACTCATCATGTCTAACGTCATTTCATTTGGGTCATAAGGTGCAAGCCATGGAGCAAATAAAGCTGACAGTATGAAGATTAAAATGACGGAAATCGCAATGGGGGCTTTTTTGTCTCGACTGAAAATAAATTTAAATCGTGATATACCTTTAAGGTTTTCTGTTGGCTCTTTAGTAAGCATTTTTATGAATACCTAATTCTTGGGTCTATGAGCCCGTATAGGATATCTACTAATAGATTAGTAAATACAAAAATTGCGGACACAACTAGGACAGCCCCTTGTACAACGGGGTAATCACGATTTAAAATACCTTGAATAAGAACACGGCCAAGCCCCTTTATAGCAAACACATTTTCTACAACAACGGCACCAGAAATTAATAAAGCAAAGGCTATTCCAATAACGGTAATAACCGGAATTAATGCATTGGGGAGTGCATGCCTTAAAAGTAATGTTGAGTCGCTCAGACCTTTAGAGGCTGCAAAACGCATATAATCAGCTTTTAAAACTTCCAACATAGAAGACCTTATCATTCGAGCAATTATTGCTGAAAATCCGGTTCCAACTGCTATTGAAGGTAGAATTAAATGGCTAAACCAAGGCCAAAGCCCTTCAGATATTGGAGAATACCCTATAGCAGGTAACCATTGAAGATTGGCAGCGAAGACAATAATTAATAAAATAGCTAACCAAAAATCTGGCATTGATAGACCGAGAAAAGCAAAAAATGAAAAAGCGTTATCTGCGGTAGTGTTTTTCTTTGCAGCAGAGATAATACCTGCTGGAACAGCAATTAGAAGAGCTATTATAAAAGATATAAATGCAAGAGAAAGTGTTCTGGGTAGGGACTCAGCTAGTATCCGAGTTACAGGTTGATTTGAGCCATATATAGAGTTTCCTAAATCACCTTGTAGCATTCCTCCAAACCATTTTACAAACTGTATCGGCACAGGTTTGTCGAAACCTAAACGTTTTATCATTGCATCCCTGGCTTCTTCGCTACCCGCATCTGCGAGCATAGCAGCAATCGGATCTCCAGGTACTAAGCGTAACATAAAAAAAACTAGTGTTGCCACAGCTAACATGACTAGAAACGCACCAATAACTCGCCTAAAAATATAGTCTAACATATTAATTAATTGGGTGGGCGTTACGTCGCCCACCCCTTTCTTTTTTAAGTGAAGTATATACGATCAAGTTCATGTAAGCCAGGAATTCTGGCGTCTGTTGGTACAGTAATTTTTTTGTTATAAACCAATATGTCAACCGGATGGTATAAGAACCCACAAGCAACTTTGTTTGAAGTTATTGCATTTGCTTCCTGAACAAGCTTTTTCCTTTCAGCAGGATCAGCTGTAACAGATTGTTCGGCAATTGCCGTATCGGCTTCTGACGAACTGAAAAAACCAAATGGGTGGATTTCTTTATTGCGCGCACGACCATTAAATTTAGATTTTGTTTGCATCCAATCAACGATGCCATCATCTGGATCGTAATCACCTCCGGAGCCACCTAGTCGCATATCGAAGTCCATTTTATTGAATTGCTCAATACCAACTGAGAAGTCTTTTGGATCAACAATAACAGTAATCCCAAGAACTTTTTTATAGATATTGGCAACCACTAGACCTAAACGCTTTGAATTAGGTGTTACTATTAGTTTTATCTCAGGGAAGCCTTTTCCTCCTGGGTAACCAGCTGCAGCCATTAATGCCCTGGCTCCTTCTGGGTCGTAGGCCTGCTCAGAACTTTTAGACAAGCTATCATCAAAGTAATAACCCATGGCAGGGTTAATTGTTCCATGTGCTGCGACACCATTATCAAACAAACCTTGTTTTATGAAAAGAGCTCGATCCAATGCTTTAGCTAATGCTAATCTAACCATGAAGCCTTTTTCTTTCTTAAGTTCTTCAATAGGCTTATTAAAGTTATCAACGCGCATATAATCACGCCAAGGGTTTAACCAGACGGATTGGAATCCTGGGCCAGGCTTTATATCTACGGCTAAGTCTGGGTTAGATTTAAATCGTGTAACAAGTTGCGCAGGAACAGGGTTTCCACCAATATAATCGATATCTCCAGCTTCCATTGCGGCTGCTAGTGGCTCAACACCATCAACAGGTTTTATTGTAATCTTATCAAGCTTTGGACGATCTGAATCATAATAGTTTTCAAATTTTTCGAGTACTACACCTTGACCTAAAACGTGGCTTGCCACCTTATAGGGACCAGTTCCCACTGGAGCGAGACCATATTGGGAATCGCCCATAGATGCTAGAGCACCTCTAGAAACGATTGTCATTGCTCGCCCGGACGCACGTTCAAGTGCCTTTGTTAAAAAACTTGCCTGTGGTTTTGCTAGAACAAACTTTACTTGATGATCATTAAGCTTAATGGCTTCGTTAACGTTTCCAATGACCCTACTATGAATTGATTTCTCTGGATTTTTTGATCGGTTAAATGTGAACAGTACATCGTCCGCATTGAATTTATCCCCGTTATGAAATGTGACGCCCTGCCTTAAGGTTATTACATACTCTAAGCCATTGGATGATACATCCCAGCTCTCTGCTAAATCACCTTGAGCAACTAGAGAGTTATCAATATGCATAATACCGCTTAAGACATTAGAAGCAATTTGAAATTGTAGAACCTGATTAATTCGAGCAGGGTCTAATGTTATAATTTCAGCTACACCAGCCCACGCACAGCGGAGATGACCACCAGAATTTCCGGCAGCAAGTGCAACCTTAGGGCCTAGACCAGGCAACACCTGAGCGAGCGTTAATCCACCAGCAGCCGCCATCAACCGAAGAGTTGCCCTTCTTGATAATTTAGAACCGCTCATTTCAGTTTTACTTAGACTGAACAAGGGGTCTTTGTGATCGAAATCATAAGCATCTTTCAGCTCTTGTTTTGCGAGCCATTCTATATCTTTAAATTTTGACATTTTTCAACCTTCCGTGATTAAGTTAGATTTAATAAAGTAATAAAAAAATAATTTTATGAGTGTAGCATTTTCTACTTTTATCGTACCTTAAAATTCCCAGGATTAATTTTTCTCCTGATAATATCTTATATATTGTATATATATTTCAATATAATACAAACCTATATAGATTATGGCAGGAGTCTATAGATATTATTAATTATATATTTAATGTGAAAATAATTAGGTTATATTGGAATCAGAAATCTATAAAGTAATAGTGTCAATCTCACGTTTTAGTTAGACAGAGAGGAATTTTTAATGAAATTTACTACAAGGCCTGAAATTTCTGGTACTTTTGGGATGGTAAGCTCTACGCACTGGATAGCTAGTGCGGTTGGTTTTGGGATTCTGGAGAAAGGTGGTAATGCTTTTGATGCAGCTGTTGCCATGGGTTTTACTTTACAAATCGTTGAACCACACTTGAATGGGCCGGCTGGTGAATTTCCGGCGATATTTTACTCAGCGGAGAGTCAGAAAACACAAGTTCTTTGTGCTCAGGGTACTGCCCCAGCTGCTGCCTCTATTTCTCATTATAAATCTGAAGGACTAAGCATTGTTCCTGGTTCAGGACTTTTGGCAACCGTTATTCCTGGGGCTTTTGATGGTTGGATGACGATGTTAAGAGATCATGGTTCTTTAAAATTAAGGGAGGTTTTAGAGCCTGCTATTTATTATGCCTGTTACGGACATCCTCTTTTGCCAAGAGTATCAGATACAATAGCAGGGTTATCTGAATTTTTTGAGAGTGAGTGGCCTACATCCGCCGAGGTTTGGATGCCAGGTGGAACTATACCTAAAGGCGGCAATCTTTTTAAAAATGAAACTCTTTCCAATACTTATACAAGAATAATTTCTGAGGCAGAAATTGTGTCTGACCGGGTTGAACAGATAGAAATTGCGAGAAAGACATGGTCTACAGGTTTCGTTTCAGAATATATTGATGAATTTGTAAGAGGAACTGAAGTTATGGATTCCTCTGGTTTTAGGCACCGGGGAGTTTTGACCGGTGATGATATGAGCGGCTGGGAGGCGACTTATGAACAGCCTTTAACATATAACTATCACGATTGGACAGTGGAGAAAACTGGTCCTTGGGGTCAAGGGCCTGTAATGCTTCAATGTCTTTCCTTATTAAAAAACGTAGATTTAAAATCATTAGATCCAAACGGCTCTGAATTTATACATTTAGTTATTGAAGCCATGAAATTATCTTTTGCTGATAGGGAGACCTATTATGGAGACCCAAACTTTGTAAATGTTCCGATGGGCAAACTACTTTCTGACGAATACTCTTCAACGCGAGTAGGCTTACTATCTCAAGATGCCTCGCTAGAGCAACGCCCAACCCAAATAGAGGGTTATGAAAACCTAGTCATAAAAATGATTGAACGTGCGTCCTTGCACTCAAATACTAGTGGTTCTCCTGATGCAGGAGAGCCAACAATGGCGCACCTTTCTGAGAAAAGGGGTGATACTGTACATATTGATACAATTGATAGATGGGGTAATATGGTATCAGTGACTCCATCAGGAGGGTGGCTGCAGTCTAGCCCTATAATTCCAAAGCTAGGATTTGCTTTAAACTCTAGAGCCCAAATGTTTTGGTTAGATGACGGATTAAATCAAAGCTTAGCGCCAGGTTGCAGACCTAGGACTACTTTGTCCCCTAGCTTAGCAAGATATAAAGATGGTAGCTCAATGGTGTTTGGAACTCCTGGAGGAGACCAACAAGATCAATGGCAATTAATTATGTTTTTAAGACATGTACATCATGGGCTGAATTTGCAGGAGGCTATTGACGCCCCCCTGTTCCATACCCAACACATGAACTCTTCATTTTTTCCAAGAACTGCTTTTAAAGGTGAAATGATGGCTGAGAAATCTTTTGGTGAAAAGACATTGAAGGAACTTCGAGAACGAGGACATAAAGTTAATGAGGCAGAGGAATGGACAGTCGGTCGTTTAACTGCTGCTAGTAGATCTGCAGATGGCCTATTGAAAGCAGCAGCCACACCAAGATTGATGCAAGCTTATGCTGTAGGGAGATAGCCATGACATACTCGATTGTTGCAAAAGATAAGAAAACTGGAGCCGTTGGAATAGCTGTAGCGAGTCGCTTTTTTGCTTGTGGAGCAATGGTGCCGTTCGTAGGTAGGGACGCCGCAATAGCAAGCCAAGCATTTTGTAATCCGCAATGGGGGTTGGAAGGACAAGAAAGATTAGCTCTAGGACAGAGCTCTAAAGACATTTTAAAAGACTTTATTAGTAGAGATAAGGGACAGTCAATTAGGCAGGCCCATATGATAGATAAAAATGGAGAAATTCATGCACATACAGGGGCAGACTGTGTAGACTGGGCAGGGCATTGTAGTTCGAATTTAGTTTCTGTAGCTGGCAATATGTTAACTGGAGAATCTGTGGTTAAGGATGCCTTAACAGCGTATCAAGATTGCATAAACGAAGACTTTTTAGAAAGACTTATTATAAGCATGGAAGCGGGTGAGCGGGCTGGAGGTGATAAAAGAGGCAAGCAAGCCGCAGGGATTATTATACATATGGGTCAGGACTACCCTTGGATTGATTTACGAGTAGATGATCATAGTGACCCGTTGAATGAGTTGCGTCGTTTAATAGATGTTAGTCAGGAGAGGTTTGTGCATTTTTCAAAAGGGATGGCAACCAGAGAAAATTTTTCTGGTGTTTCTGATCGAAAGCCTATTGATATAGCTATAAGAGAGTCCGTCGAAAAGCGTGTTTTAAGTGGAAAAGTTTCACGGTCTTTGGCAACTCCTGAGGAGTAATTAGCAAAACTTTAGAAAATCATAGCCATAGATTAACAATGGGAGTTTTTATTAGTTATGGTTTTAAACCGCCCCAAAAAGATTTTACTTTTGAAAAGAATTTAGAAAGCTGTGGATTATTTTCTTCTCCTAGGGCTTCAAACTCTGATAGTAGTTCTTTTTGTTTTGCAGTTAGATTTATTGGGGTTTCAACAGATATTTCTAAATGCATATCTCCAACGCTACCGCCCCTTAGGGTAGGCATACCTTTTCCCCTGAGCCTCATTTGTGTTCCTGACTGGCTTCCAGCAGGAACCTTTACCCGGCTACGACCTCCGTCAATAGTTGGAACTTCAGTCTCACCACCTAGTGCGGCTGTAATCATAGAAACAGGAATTTCACATAATAGATGAGCACCTTCTCTCTGAAACAAAGAATGCTCTTGAACTTCAATAAAAATATACAGATCGCCTGTGGCCCCACCGCGTGGTCCGGCTTCTCCCTTGTTTGCTAGACGTATACGCTGGCCACTTTCTACTCCAGATGGAATAGTAACGCTAAGAGAGCTTTCCTTCTCTTGAAGGCCAGTGCCTCTACATTGTCGACAAGGGTTTTTTATTATTTGTCCCATACCTGAACAAGTAGGGCATCCGCGTTCAACAGTAAAAAATCCTTGTTGTGCACGAACTTTTCCTCTTCCCGCACACGTGTTGCATGTTTCAGGATCGGACCCAGATTCTGCACCTTTACCACTACAGGGCTCGCAAGAAACAGAAGTAGATATTTTAATTTCTTTGCTAACGCCTGAAAAAGCTTCCTCTAAGGGAATTGTCATATTGTACCTAAGATCAGACCCTTTAGAAGCCCGGTTTCCACCACCCTGCTGGCCACCACCCATAAAGTCTCCAAATAAATCTTCGAAGACATCAGAAAAAGAGTTAGAAAAATCCCCTTGCCCTGGTTGTCTGCCTCCCTCGAATGCAGCGTGACCAAATCTATCATAAGCTGCTTTTTTATCTGGATTTTTTAAAATTTCATAAGCTTCGTTAGCTTCTTTAAATTGTGCTTCAGCATTAGGGTTGTCTGAGTTCCTATCAGGATGTAGCTCTCTTGCCTTTGTACGATACGCTTTTTTTAGTTCGTCAGCCGAAGCAGTTTTTGAAGCCCCAAGGACATCATAAAAATCACGTTTTGACATTATTCGCCTAGCCTTTTCTCAAGTAGTAAGCCGGCACTTTTGTTTTTACCGGCTTTTCCATATCCTTTAAACACAATATAATTTCTTATTAGTGTTTATCGTTATCTAGATCCTCAAAGTCTGCGTCGACAATGTCTTGGTCAACCCCTTGTGGTTCATCACTATAGTCTTCTGAAGGACCTTCAGCGCTAGCTGCATCTTGTTGAGATTTATAAATGGCCTCACCAAGCTTCATTGCAGCATCAGTTAGATTTTGTGTTCCACTACTTATTTTACCTGCATCTTCGGTTTCGAGAGTTTCCTCAAGTGCTTTCATTGCTAATTCGATAGCTTCAACAGTAGAACCGTCTACTTTATCCCCGTGCTCTTCAAGAGATTTTTTTGTTCCATGTATTAAACTTTCAGCTTGATTTTTGGCCTCTACTAACGCACGGCGCTCTGAATCTGCTTCAGCATTTGCTTCGGCATCTTTAACCATTTGTTCAATTTCGTCCTCTGAAAGACCACCAGAAGCTTGGATAGTTATAGCTTGTTCTTTTCCTGTCCCCTTATCTTTAGCCCCTACAGAGACAATACCATTGGCATCTATATCAAATGTTACTTCTATTTGAGGGAGCCCTCTAGGTGACGGTGGAATTTCTTCCAGATTAAACTGACCAAGAATTTTATTATCATTTGCCATTTCTCGCTCACCTTGAAAGACACGAATTGTTACAGCATTTTGATTGTCTTCAGCGGTTGAGAACACTTGACTCTTTTTCGTTGGGATAGTGGTGTTTCTATCGATTAAACGTGTGAATACGCCACCGAGTGTCTCAATTCCCAATGAAAGTGGTGTAACATCTAGTAAGACAACATCTTTTACGTCCCCTTGTAAAACACCAGCCTGAACAGCCGCCCCCATTGCAACCACTTCATCAGGGTTAACACCTTTGTTGGGCTCTCGTCCAAAAAACTTTGATACCTCTTCTATAACCTTTGGCATTCTCGTCATACCACCGACCAATACTACTTCATCAATATTAGAGGTTGAGAGACCAGCGTCCTTAATGGCTGCTTGGCAAGGTTTTATTGAGGCTTTTATTAAGTCATTAACTAAAGATTCCAGTTTTGCGCGCGTTAATTTCATAACTAAATGAAGAGGCTGGCCTCCATTTGGATCCATTGAAATAAAGGGTTGATTAATTTCGGTCTGTTGAGAAGAAGAAAGCTCTATTTTAGCCTTTTCCGCAGCCTCCTTTAAGCGCTGTAAGGCTACTTTATCCTTAGTAAGATCAACACCTGTTTCTTTCTTAAATTCATCGGAAAGATAGTTTACAATACGCATATCGAAGTCTTCACCGCCAAGAAATGTGTTTCCATTAGTAGACTTTACTTCAAATAAGCCGTCATCAATTTCTAAAATTGTAATATCAAAAGTTCCGCCACCAAGGTCATATACTGCTATAGTTTTAGTTTCTTTCTTATCTAATCCATATGCTAAAGCTGCTGCAGTCGGTTCATTAATAATTCGCAACACTTCTAACCCAGCTATTTTTCCTGCATCTTTAGTTGCTTGACGCTGTGCATCATTGAAATAGGCAGGAACGGTTATAACAGCTTGAGTAACTTCTTCTCCGAGGTAACTTTCTACTGTTTCTTTCATTTTTTGTAAAATAAATGCCGAAATTTGAGCAGGAGAGTAATTTTGAGATCCTGCTTTTACCCAGGCGTCACCATTTCCTCCATCAACGATGTCAAATGGCATATTCTTTTTTTCTTTTGCAAGGTCTTTATCATCAAAGCTACGACCTATAAGGCGTTTTACAGCAAAAACAGTATTTGTTGGGTTGGTAACTGCTTGTCTTTTTGCTGCTTGACCAACCAGCCGTTCATCATCTTTAAAGCCAACTATTGATGGGGTGGTTCTAGCCCCCTCACTATTTTCAATTACTCGAGGTTTTGAGCCGTCCATTATGGCTACACATGAGTTTGTCGTGCCTAGATCGATGCCAATGACTTTTGCCATAATTATAGTCCTTTCTAAATTTCTACTATTCTTCCTGTCAGACCGTAAAGGTCGTAGGAATTATTAAAAAACGTTATGAAGGTTTTTACTTCAGTTCGAAAAATATATAGGGATGGCTAAGGCCTGCTACAAGGTTTCAGCAAAAGAGAATCTAAATAATATGGATAAAAAGCACTTTTTTATAAAAAAACCCGTACAAATGCTCGTAAACTATTAGAGAAAAGTATAAAGTGGGTATTACTTTTTAAAAGTTACAATAGTTTTCATAGAAAGTATATATTGTATGGATCAACAAAAAATGATGAATGTCTTTCGATTATTATGTCTTGAAGCAGGAGATATAATAATGAAGATATATGAGTCTAATCACTTTGGTATAGATATAAAGTCAGATAATAGCCCTGTTACTTTAGCAGATCGTGCGGCTGATGAACATATTTCTAATGGTATTAGAAATGAATTTGGTGATATTCAGCTGATTACTGAAGAGCAAACGCTAACCCATTGCAAAGCATCTGATAGTTTTATTATTGTAGATCCGCTTGATGGAACTAAGGAATTTATTAATCGAAATGGAGATTTTACTATAAATATTGCGTATGTTGAGAATGGGGTCCCCATTTTAGGAGTAGTATACGCACCTGCAAAGAAAAGACTTTTTTATACGGATATAAAAGGGGGTTCAGTCGAAGAAGAACCACCATATAACTTTTTAAAGCCTGGAAAAGTTAGGAAGTTAAATTTAAGAGTTCCTGATAATAATAAGTTGACCATGGTTGCCTCTAAGTCGCATAGAAATAATGATACAAATAAATATATATCTCAATACAAAGTTTCAAAACTTAAGGGAGCAGGCTCTTCATTAAAATTTTGTTTACTTGCTGCGGGTGAGGCTGATATTTATCCTAGACTTGGACGAACAATGGAATGGGATACTGCCGCTGGCCATGCAGTTTTAAGGAACGCTGGGGGTCATGTTGTTAAATTTGAAGACCATCAGCCGTTAATTTATGGTAAACCTTCTTATGAGAATCCATTTTTTATTGCATATATTCCTGGTGTCAAATTGAAAGGGTCTAAATGAACACCGTAATAATTATTCCAGCGCGATACGCTTCAACCAGGTACCCAGGAAAGCCTTTGGCAATGCTTAAGGGGGCATTTGGAAAAAAAATGACTTTGATTGAAAGGTCTTGGAGAGCAGCAAAAGAGGTTAAGGCCGCTCAAAGAGTTATTGTTGCAACTGACGATCAACGAATAAAAGATGAGGCACAAAGGTTTGGAGCGGAAGTAATAATGACATCTGAGCTGTGTGAAAATGGAACAGAGAGGTGTGCTGAAGCAGCAGATAAATTAGGGGATGAGTACGATATAGTGGTGAACTTTCAGGGTGATGCACCCTTAACTCCCCCCTGGTTTGTTGATGGATTAATTAGTGCATTAAAAGAAAAATCTGATTTCTCTGTCGCAACACCTGTTTTGAGGTGTGATGTTGAGATGGTTAATGATCTTTTAGAGGATCGAAGAAAATTTATGGTCGGTGGAACCACAGCTGTATTTAGTAAGGATTTTTCAGCTCTATATTTTTCTAAAGAAGTAATCCCATTTATGTCTGAGCACCGTTTAAAATCCAGTGAGGGGTTTGTTTATCATCACGTAGGTGTTTATGCCTACCGAAAGGAGATATTAAGTCGATATGTGAGTTGGGGAAGTAGTAATTTAGAAATATCAGAAGGTTTAGAGCAGTTAAGGTTTATGGAAAATAATAAAAAGATTTTGTGCGTTGAGGTGGAGGCAAAAGGTCGAAAGTTTTGGGAATTAAATAATCCTGAAGATATAGGTAAATTAGAGGACTTTATGTCAAAGATGGGAATAAATTAGATCTTTACTTTTTATAACACTACGAGATTTTAAAGTTATCACCTAGGTAAACACGCCTTACATTCTCGTCATTCACAACCTCGTCTGCCGTCCCGCTCATCATTACCTGACCGTCATTCAAGATATAGGCTCTATCGACAAGTTTTAATGTGTCACTAACATTATGATCTGTAATCAAAACACCAATCCCACGGTTTTTAAGGGCACTGACTAGGTTTCGAATTTCTTCTACCGCTATTGGGTCTACTCCGGCGAAGGGTTCATCTAGCAAAAGATACTTTGGATTAGTTGCTAGACATCTAGCTATTTCAGTTCTACGACGCTCTCCTCCTGATAAGGAAAGAGCAGCAGCTCTACGTAAATGGCCAATAGAAAACTCACTTAGCAGTTCTTCGAGTTTATCCAGGCGCGTTCGTCTATCTTTAACTGTAATTTCTAAAACTGCTAAGATATTATCTTCAACTGTTAAACCCCTAAATATAGACATTTCTTGAGGAAGGTACCCAATTCCCAACCTAGCACGCCTATACATTGGTAGATTTGTAACATCCCTTCCGTCGATTACCACTGAACCCATATCAGAACGTACAAGTCCGGCAATTGAGTAAAAACATGTTGTTTTTCCTGATCCGTTTGGCCCCAAAAGTGCTATAGCTTCCCCTTTATATAGCTTTAGGTTTATGTTTCTG
>CAJIZW010000009.1 GCA_905181985.1 uncultured Paracoccaceae bacterium
AATTTCATAATTTTTCTTCCCTTTTTTAATAAATATAATAATATATGTTTCTGACAGTTATATATAAAATCTTCCAATCAATAACAAATTATTATGTACATACATAACTAATTATGTTTATAAGCCAAGCATAAAACTGACTAAATTACAAGAATTCCTTTTAAGGTGAACAAATGGCAAACACATCCCTAGCTGTAGAATTCAAAAACGTTGACAAGTGGTTTGACGACTTTCATGTCCTAAAAAATATAGATCTTAAAGTTTTAACTGGTGAAAAAATTGTAATATGTGGCCCCTCTGGCTCAGGTAAGTCTACACTCGTTCGATGTATAAATAGCCTTGAGCAACATAATTCTGGATCCATAGTTGTCCATGGAAAAGAGGTAAATAAAAACCTTTCAAGGGGCACAGAGGTTAGCTCAGAAGTTGGTATGGTTTTTCAGCAATTTAATTTATTTCCTCACCTGACTGTAAACGAAAATCTTATTTTAGGACCTATGAAAGCACGAGGGCTAACTAGAAAAGAAGCTGATGATCGTGCAATGAGATTGTTGGAGAGAGTGAAAATTCCAGAGCAAGTAAATAAGTACCCAAGTCAATTATCAGGAGGCCAACAACAGCGTGTGGCGATTGCCCGCTCCCTTTGCATGGAACCAAAGATTATGTTGTTTGATGAGCCCACTTCTGCATTAGATCCAGAAATGATTGCCGAAGTCTTGGATGTGATTATTGATCTTGCTCAAGAGGGAATAACTATGGTCGTAGTTACTCATGAAATGGGGTTTGCAAAGAAGGCCGCCGATAGAATGATATTTATGGATGAGGGTCGAATTGTTGAAACAGGAACACCAGATGATTTTTTCAACAATCCTCAAACAGAACGTTGCAAGTTATTTCTTGAACAAATCTTACAACACTGAGGGGTAAGTTATGAAAACAAAAACTTTTATAGCGATTACCTTACTTTTAATTGCCAGCGGATGTTCGTCACCTCCAGGAACTTGGGGTTGGTATGTCATAGATCCATCAACTCAAAATGGATGGAATAATATAAAATTTCTTTTAAGTGGTTTTTCTGCAACTATCAGACTATCTGTATTAGCTGCCTTCCTATCAATATTAATCGGGTTAGTTGTCGCCTTACCAGGGATGTCTCTAAATCGGTGGGTGCGTTTACCAAGTAGAATATACATAGAGTTTGTTCGTGCTATACCTTTACTACCCATGTTATTTTGGGTTTTCTATGGCCTTCCTGTGATCCTAAAATCTTTAGGGTTAAATATCCCAATAGATCCATTTTGGGGTGCAGCAATTACATTAGCTATATCCGATAGTGCATTTACTGCCGAAATATATCGAGGAGGCATTCAGTCTATAGAAAAAGGTCAAACCGAAGCTGCAAAGACTGTAGGATTAAATTACCTGCAGACGATGCGCTACGTCATTTTACCACAGGCTTTACGGCGTATCTTACCCCCATTAGCAAATCAATTTATATATATTGTAAAAATGTCTGCATTTGCATCGGTAATTGGAATGCAAGAGCTGACAAGACGTGCAAATGAAGTAGTGGTTAGCGAGTATCGTCCTTTAGAAATTTATAGCCTCCTTATCTTAGAGTATTTAGTATTAGTTTTAATTATTAGCTCTGGGGTTCGCTGGCTCGAAAGAAAAATGGGATCTGATCAAAGAAGCTAACACCTTAGGTAAAGCTATTAACTCTTAAGTAATGCACTAAATAGAAGAGGGATTAAAATGTACTGGCAAAACTTACTCGACGAAACTATGGGTCGTTTTAATAAATTATCTAAGGAAACACCTGACACATTTAAGGGGTTTTCAGTAATGGGGAAAGCTGCAAAAACGGCTGGCTGTTTAGATGAAAAAACTAAAGAATTCATTGCTCTAGGAATTGCAATATCAACAAAATGTGAGAGCTGTATTGGCTTTCACACTAAATCCCTAGTGCGGTTAAAAGCTACGCGAGAGGAACTTGTAGAAGCATTAGCAATGGTTTCTTACATGGGCGGTGGGCCGGCTATAAGTTACAGCGCAAAGGCGTTGGAAGCCTTTGATGAATTTACCAAAAACGATTAGTCAACTAAACTAATATTGTATCAACCTGAATTTTATATAAACTATTAGGAATTAAATTTATGTCTGCATGGATCGAAATGGTTTCAGATGAAGATGCCTCGCAAGAACTAATGGAAGTCTTAAATCTTTCTAGAACGCCTCATGGCACTGTCGACAATGTAATGCGAATTCATTCATTGCGCCCTAACACAATGAAAGGTCACGTTACACTTTACCGAGCGGCCTTACATGATGAGGCGAACAAAATTCCTATGTGGTTTCAAGAAACAATCAGTAGTTACGTCTCAATGTTGAATAACTGTGATTACTCACTCGCAAATCACTGGAAAAATGCCGTACACTTGATGGACAGTGAACAAGATGCAGCCAAGATTGAGATAGCACTTAGAGAAAAGTGTCCAGAAAAGGTTTTTGAAGGTGAGTGTCTAGCAATGCTAGAATATGCTGGAAAACTAACTCTAAATCCGGGTGATATGATAGAAAAAGATGTGGAGAAGCTGCGAAATCATGGTATTGATGACGGTAAAATATTGGAATTAAATCAAATAGTGGGTTATTTTAATTATGTGAATAGATTATTAAATGGCCTAGGGGTAAAGACAACAGGTGACACAGTGGGATTTTACAAAGATTAATTCAGGCCTAAGCTGATAGAGCCTTAACGAACGAAAGATTGGAAGTAATCGATAATATCTTGTGGATCTCTATCTCTCGTGGTTCTCCATTCCCTACTTTGAGATAAGTTTAAAAGCTTACGGTTTTTATCAAAGATCAAAACCAAAGGTAAACCTTTTAAATTTTCATCACCCAAATAGTTCATTAAATTTGTATTTTGGTCATAGTTTTCAACATTCACATGAAGTATTCGATAATATTTCTCAATGAATTCCGCTACCAAAGGTAAATTAAGAACACCGGAAAAAACTCTGGCATCAGGGCACCAGTTTGCCCCAAAAATTACCACTGGTTGTTTATTCTGAAGAATAGAAGTCTTTAAAAATAAATCCAATTGAGTTTCGGAAACAAGTCCTCCGCTATAAGGTTTGGGCCAAGGTTCCAGGATGTCTTCTTTAGATATTAAGACCATTTAGCTATCCCAACTGTAAAATCAATAAAATAAAGTGTATAATGTAATGACCAAAAGTTGAAATAAAAAAACTCGCATTAGTAAAAAATGATTATGATAAAATATACCATGTTTTGCTAATGAACCATTTTTTAAAGATTACAATTTTGACAAAAATGCCATCTGAAAAATGCTTAGTCCTTAGTCCCTTGCTCTTTAGTTTTGGAGAAAAAAGTATCAATACTGTCAGATGACTTACCAATTGATAAATCTAAACGATCGAGCCAAGGATTTAAAAGTTCGCACGCATCTTCAACAATTTTAACATTGGCTTGCTTAACATCATTTTTTTTCTTCTTCATAAACAGTTCCTTAACTTGAACAACCTTACTTGACTATTTTACGTGAGGCAGAAAATACTTCTTTTCCATCTAAATTAGAAAACCTGAAAACTCTCTTATTTTCGTGCGATTCACTACTATATTCCAAATCAACTCCAGGATAATGGCCAACCTCCATAGGAGCTCTAGACCCAATCTCAAAAAGAACAACATCCTCTTTCGATCTATTAAGTATAGCATGGCCACTTGGCACACCCGCCTTGAATCCAGCACAGTCTCCTGGTCTTAATTCCTGCTCTACGTCTCCATCTATTAATGTAGCTGTTCCTGAAAGGATAATGACAAATTCGTCTTCTTGCTCATGCCAATGTATTAAGGCAGTCGCTGAACCTGGGGGAAGAATGGTTTTATTTACTCCAAACTGAGTTAGGCCAGCAAGTTCTCCAACCCGAGCACTAGAGATTTGGTCGGTAATCCCTTTTGTATATTTTGATAAAACCTCTGGGTATCGCCCTTTAGAGTAATCAACTTTGTGTAGCTTTACTTTTGGCATTCCATTCTCCAAGTCATGAATAATTTAACTAGCTAATTCAGTTTAGCTCTTAGATCAAATAAGGAAATCTACTACCTTATTTAAGTTGATAGTCTATTTTTTTCCATTGGGAAAATTTTCCTGTTGCTGCGCCCCAAGTCGTCACACAATAGGGTGTGCAGTAAGTAAGCAGAATTTTCCACAATAAAGGTAATTCTCCTTTTAATATAAGATCGCCATGATTAATCATAGTTAGTAAACTTCCAACAATTAATGCTGTAATCAATGCTTTTTTTGGTGTCCCATCATAAAAAATCAACTGTATTAAAGATGGTTTCTTAGAATTTAGCTCTAGGGGTGGCACAATAGAAACCTCCATTTTAACTTACAAATAAATTATCTTTATACGGTTCATTCTAAAAACTCAGAGTACTTTGATGTAAGTGCCCTAATTTCAATGGTTGGACAACTTGATTTTATTAGATTGTAGCAACCCTTAACTCTACCTTCTTTCATTAAAACTCATAGCTTAGCTCAGTTATTATCTGAAATATGATCAGTTCGTGTAATTTTCAAAGTAGTAACGAACACAATCTTGGACCCTGCGGAACCTATCTCCCCCAAGTTGCACTCCTCCAAACCATCTTGTGACCACAACAAGGTGATCATATATACCTTTACGCTCCAACATCCGGACTATTACCAGTCCAGCACCAGATTCTCCATCGTCACTTTTAATTGCCCCCTCGTCAGAGAAAATAACTGCCCATGTATTATGCGTTGCTTTTGCATATTTCTTTTTTGTTTTTAGTAATTTTATTGCATTTTTAATTTCTAATTTATTGGAAACTGAACAGCCTGAAACTGAGTACTTAGAGCCTCGATCTGATATTATATTTTCAAAAGTAATCATAAATATAAACATAAACTAAAATTCATCTTAGAAAAACAAAATATAGTAAATATACTTAGGCTGCTCTAATATAATTTGGAGTTTTAAATTTGGTCAATGCAACAGTAACAGCGTATAGCTTTCCTTATTAAAAATTGACGGTAACTAATTTATAAATTAACTTTCTATACGCAGTAATAATTTATAAACATTTATATAGGGTGAGCTAAAGTGCTAAACGCAATATCTAATCGATCAGATTATCCATGCCTTCTTCAAACAAATTATCTAAACCAAGCTTCACTTGGCTTGATTGGTCAAGCAGCAGTTTCTCAGATGCATGAATTCCTAGATAAAATAGCTCGCCATGGTAACTTAAAAATGTCTGACGAGGAGGAAGCGTCGTTTGCTGATCCTTTAAGGAAAAAAGCTTCGCAGCTATTAAACTGTCCTGTGGAAAATCTAGCAATTGTATCAAGTGCTAGCGAAATTCTTAGTCAACTGCCCCAGCTTTTCGCTATAAAGTCAGGGAGTAAAATATTAGTAATATCATCAGATTTCCCAGCAATAACTAGACCTTGGATTGCTTATTCCCAAAAAACAGATTGTGAACTGAAATTCATTGACGAACACGCAAACGAAAACTTAACAGAACAGATAGTACAAAATATAGATAAAAATACAGCAGCAGTATGCGTTAGCCATGTACAATTCTCTACAGGGACACAACTTGATATAAAAAAAATTCGTCAAGTAGCAAGTAAGTTTGGAGCAAGACTGGTAATTGATGTTACTCAGGCTGCCGGTGCAGTTCCAATTTCTGCAAATGATTGGCAAGCTGATATATTAGTTTGTAGTGGCTATAAATGGCTAGGGGGTCACGGTGGGGTTGCATTAGCCGTAATATCCTCTGAACTTTTAAAAGAGTTGCCTCCATCTCCAGGTTGGTTTGGAGGAGATAATCCGTTTGATATGACTGCAACGCTCCTTCCTTTATCAAAAACAGCCAAGAGATACACGCAAGCAACAATGTCCTACATCTCAATCGTTGGTCTCACCGCTTCGATCTCAGAGCTACTTGAAATTGGCGTACCAAAAATTTTCTCCCACTCTCAAGAGATGGCAAAGTTACTAAAAGATGGCTTAACAAATTCTCAATGGACAACTCATAGGCCCACACAGGATAAAAGCGTATCATCACACATAATTACCCTTGTGAATGAATCTTCCGATATATCTCAAACAGTTCAGAATCTAAAAGAACAGAAGATATTTTGTGGTGTTCGAAATGGTAGGTTGCGTATTTCACTGGCTCACTACAACGATGAAAGTGATATAAACGCGCTCTTATCAGTTTTAAGTTAATACAGACTAAAACTTCATTTTTTTGAAACAATCACAATTGGCGCAAGTATTTCGTCATAAATCTGTCTAAATATATTTGATATTTTTTTAGACGTATTTTCTCCCATAAGTAAATGAAGTCCTAATGGAGATGGCCCATTTTTTTTTGTATTCGTAATCATATTTTGAAAAAAAGTAATAGCGAATTTGGTCTTGTTTTCTTTTTCAACAATATTAAACCCTGCATTTTCTAATGCACTCTCATAACTAGAAATTAACTCAACTGCACTTTCCGTTTTTTTATCAGCCCAAGGCAACGGATATTCAATATCAACGTCCTCTAACTTCATAACGTCATAAAGTACAAAAAATCCATTAGGTTTGGTTACCCTAAATGCTTCGGACATCAACTGCTTCTTATTAGCTATATTCATTCCAACGTGAATCATATAGGTCGCGTCAAAGTGATTATCACAAAAAGGCATTTCTAGCGCACTAGCCGTTAATAAATTAACTTTCCCACTTAAGCCTACTAACTCATTTAACGCCACCCCCGCTTCTATATAGCTAGGGGTAAGATCGATACCCGTTACACTGCTTTGATAAGTTTCTGCGATAAAACGTGCAGGGCCACCTATTCCACACCCAATGTCTAAAACCTTAGACGTACTCAAAAGGCCTAGTTTGTCAGAAACAAACCTAGTCCCTTCAATACCACCTATATGGAACTCATCTACAGCGTTGAGATCTTCAGGGGAGACCAAATCAAGATCTATCCCCTGTTTAATTAAGCCTTGCTTTATAATGTTGAATAGATCTTTGCGACTGTAATGCTCTGAAACTCTAACTTCATTAACCATAAAATACGAACCCTAAACTAACCTATAGAACACTTTCATTTCTTTACAGGGATTGGATAACCTCTCCATTAACAACCATTACGCATCCATATTTCCCTAACACGGATCCAAATCCAGGCATACCATCCCACTTATTTGCAAAATTCATATGTTGACCAATACCTTCAGGAACAACATAGACCTCATTAATCGAGTAATTTACGTTTCCTGTTGTACCTTCTCTTGGATCCATCATATTAACCAATTCATCTGCCTTTGAAACGTAGTAATGTACGAGATGAATTTTGTCTTTACCATCATAAGAATGATGCTCCTGCATAAAACTTGCATGATCTTTAATTACTTTCTCAACTTCAGAAACTTTATCAGAAGGAACCTTGATGCTAAAATTAAAAGTCCGCTGTCCATTTAAAACTGTCATATTTTTTTCCTCTATGATTAATTTTCAAGTTATTGCAAGGGTATCACCTCAGCAATACCACAATAGTAATCTAAGCTAACTTACATACTTCCATAGCTCAAATATAAATTGACGTTCCAAGAACTAGTGTGCTCCCGAAAATCGTCCTATCTTAACATTATAATCGATGGCTAATTCATAGTCTGGATCATCATTATTCTTTAAAGTTAATTGACCTGATTTATTTAATAGTCGATGACATTCTATTGATAAATGTCGAAGTAAAACGCGTTTACCTAACGTTTCATATTTTTCTGCAATAGCTTCGATAGCCTGTAATGCACTTTGATCAACTACTCTTGACTTCATAAAGTCTAGGATAATGGTGTCAGGGTCATTAGATGGCACAAACAGTTCTGTAAAGCTTACAGCTGATCCAAAAAATAATGGCCCTTCAATCTCATAAACTCGTGCCCCTTTCTCGGTTATAGATGGTCTTACGACCGCATGAATACGCGCGGCAGCATTCCAGGCATAGACAAGTGCAGACACGATAACCCCCACTATTACGGCAATTGCGAGATCCTCAAGAACAGTTACGACGGTAACTAATATAATAACCAATGCATCAGCTCGAGGCACAACAAACAATAACCTTAGCGAGTTCCAAGCAAATGTCCCGATTACCACCATAAACATGACACCTACTAATGCAGCCAGCGGGATTAATTCAATTATAAAACTACCATACAAAATAAAGCTCAACAAAAATAAAGCAGCACAGATTCCAGAAATACGCGTGCGACCACCCGAGTTAACGTTAATCATTGATTGACCTATCATCGCACACCCTCCCATTCCTCCAAAAAACCCAGTTACTATATTAGCTGTTCCCTGAGCTAAACATTCCTGAGAGGCCCCGCCTCTTTTCCCCGTAATTTCTCCAACCAAGTTTAAGGTTAAAAGACTCTCAATTAGTCCGATTAAAGCTAAAATTAGGGAGTACGGTAAGATGATTAGAAACGCTTCAAAAGTGAAAGGGATTGTAGGAATATGAAACTCTGGAAGACCTCCAGCTACTGAAGCCAAATCTCCAACTCGCGGAATATTGAGATCGAACACTATGACCACTGCAGCAACAACAAAAATCGCAACCAAAGGGGCTGGAATTATCCTTGACACTTTAGGAGTCAGCCAAACTAACCCCATTGTACTTGCGACAAGTGCTAAGGTAATCCATAACATTTCTCCTGTCATCCAAACGTGATGACCATCACTCGATGGGATTTTAAATTGCTCAAGTTGAGCTAAGAATATCACCATGGCAAGGCCATTAACAAACCCTAACATCACAGGATGTGGAACCATTCTGATAAATTTTCCAAGACGCATGACGCCTGCACCAAATTGAAGTAACCCCATAAGAACCACGGTTGCAAAAAGATATTCTACACCGTGTGTGGCTACTAGGGAAACCATGACAACTGCAAGAGCCCCTGTGGCACCAGATATCATTCCCGGTCTTCCTCCAAAAACTGCAGTGATCAACCCCACGATAAAAGCCGCATATAATCCAACCATAGGGGAAACACCTGCCACAAAGGCAAAGGCTATTGCTTCAGGAACCAGTGCTAACGAAACAGTTAAGCCAGATAGTATTTCTGTTTGAATTTGAAGGATGCCTAGATTGGACTTAGTATTCCAGAAAGAATTTAGAGATCGTGAAAAATCACGCAACAATGTTTTTTGACTCATGGGAGCTTTCTTATATATTTTTCCGGATGGTTACGTGAAAAATAACTAAATTTAAAGAGTGAATTCAACTTTATTTACTTTAAAAGAAATTTTTATAAAATGCTCTATTAAAAGCTCAAAAGTTAATTCTAGATACAGTTTTTACTAAAATTTGCTTTCACGATAACCATGGTTTGGTCGACTTGACTTAGCAACCTGCACTTCTCGATGCGTAATGTAGACGGTAGAAGTAAAGATTATAATACCCCCAAGCCAAGTCCAAACACCAGGCACTTCAGAGAATATGAGCCAAGCCACAACAGCAGCCAATGGTAACTTAACAAACTCCAACGGTTGTAGACTAGTAATTTCCGTTAAAGAATATGCTCTTGTTAGAGACATATGGGCTAACGTCCCAAAAAGAGCCATCATCCAAAGATAACACCAAGTTTCGACATTCGGCCACTCCCATGATGCAATTGCTGGAACAAGTGTAATAGGTATAAGCATAATAACCATCCAAGCTACTATGGAGTCAGGCGATTCACTTCGTGTAAGTTTTTTAATAACTATTCCATTAATAGAGTGACAAAGAGCAGCAGAAATTGCGAGCACAATACCCAATGATATAGGGACAACACCTGGCTGTATAATTACTAACATGCCCAAAAAGCCAACACCAATTGCAATTATTCTTCGGACCTTTACGACCTCTCCTAAAAAAAATATTGCTCCAATAGTTAAAAAGATCGGTGTACTAAAGCTTATAGCAGTAACTTGAGCCAAGGGAATTAAAGTTAATGCTGAAAATCCAGCAATCATACCAATGCTACCAAAAAATGCCCTTATAAAAAATAGTTTAGGGTTATTCATTTTTAGCGCACCAAAACCCTTCGAGTTAAGGATAGGCACCATTATTATAGCCGCCAAAAAATTGCGGAAGAAAACAACTTCAAAAATAGGTATATTCAGTGCAGACTTACGAATACATATAGCCATCCCAGTGAACATAACTGTTGAAACCAATAGCAGAAAAATGGCTCGAGCTTGCTTGCTTTTGAATCTAACCGGAAGTTCTAGAAGCATTTAGTGAGCTTTCAATAAAATCTCTCTAATTTATCTATACCCCGCTCTATAATTCAAAAATTGTCAACTCAATAATTAATCTGCACAGAACATCTTCCTATAAGATTAATTATGGTGTTGCCCAATCACTAGTATAGTTTTCTTATATAGAAACTTATTATCCTACATTCTATTATTACAAAAAATTCAAACAAGATCTAGAAATTCCAAAAATACTTTGGTTGTAGCTTTCAAAGCTGAAATCTATTTCAACTAAAGTCTTACCAATTCCTCTTAACATACTTACTCACAAGTAGCTAAAATTTAATGTCGTCTTTTTTCGACAAGTTTATCTCCTAAAATTTAAAGCTTTAAACTTGGCTACACTTTTCTTAAAAGATTTATTATGACAAGAGTCCAAATAATATTTTACTTACTATGTATATTAGTACCATTACTGTTTGTCCTAACAGTAATGGGCTACTCCTTCTTAGACTTACTTAATTACTTTAATCATAATATTCCTGAAAGTCTTATTGATGAGTAAGAAATTATTCAAAGTAGTCGTTTGCAAAAAATGTTAAACTTCTTATCAGTTAAAGAAATTCCAACTTTATTTTGGAGTTCACCTAAACCATTAACTATCCGTCCTCCCGTTGTCTCAGTAGTTATTTTACTATTTGGCATTTCACTTTTTAGCTTAGGTGAAGCACTATTAGTTGTAGCTGGCGTGGGAGTTAGTCCGTGGACTGTTTTTGCTCAGGGAGCGGCTCATACAACCGGTTGCAGTATTGGGACCGCCACTTTTGTTGCGAGTATAATTGTCTTAGCAGCGTGGTTTCCACTCAAACAAGTTCCTGGCATAGGAACAGTAATTAACGCAGTTGTTGTTGCCGTTGCTCTAGATTATTCATTACCTTACCTCCCTACCTTTGAGACATTTTACTCTAAACTGGCTCAAGCTATTTTGGGTATAATTCTAATTGGATTAGGAAGTGCAATATATCTTATTGCCAATTTAGGACCAGGCCCACGGGACGGTTTAATGACTGGGTTACAAAAAGTGACTAACTTCCCCATGTCAGTTGTAAGAAACAGTATCGAGTTAACCGTTGTTTTTTGTGGATGGTTGCTAGGAGGTACTTTAGGGGTAGGTACGGTATTATTTGCTCTATCAATTGGTCCATTGATTTCGATGTTTATGTATTGGTTAAAGCACATTTTTTCAAAAGACAAAAACTAATAAACTTAAAATCCAATTAAATAGTTTTTTGAATTTTAATAGACATTACCTATTTGTAGATTTAAATTTTTCCATCAAATAGGGTCCAGATACAGTAGTTGGATACTTTGCTTCTTCGTCCTCACCGATGCAGGAACTTAAACAGGTAATTTCAGCTGACCAATTAGGTTGATGAAAATATGCTAAAGATTGTCGTTTTGTTTTAGATCCAGAGTTTACCACCCTATGAAGAGTTGAAACCCACCTGTCATTTGTCCACATTGCCATTAAATCTCCAATATTGATAATAAAGGTATTAGGCGCGGTGGGAACAGACTCCCAAACATTAGTGGGAGAGAGAATTTCTAAACCCGTTGAACCTTCCTGAGGCAATAAAATAGTTAAACTTCCATAATCACTATGTGCGCCAGCTCTTAATTGATTTTCTTCGGCCCCTATTTTTTGTTCAGGATAATTTAAAGCTCTTAAGGCTGATATTGGGTTATCAATGTATTTAGCAAAGAAATCGCTTTCTATTCCAAGTGCATATGTAAAGACTACCATAACTCGAGCTGCTAGTTTCTCCATTTCGTTGTAATAGGCTTCCCAGGAAGTTCTAAAACTATCAGGTTTATCTGGCCAAATCGTATCCGCGTAACAAAAAGATAAAGCATCTAGATTAGTAAGATCTTTAGGTTTTATTAAAGGCCCGCCATTAAAGCTCTCCTTAAGGTCCGTTGGCGTTACTACCCCTTTTGATGCAGCTAATGCTTCCTTTCCAAGACCAATATAGCCATATGGATAACCTTCAAAAGGTGGTTTAGTTTTATTTTTCTCTTTGTTAGGCAAATAGAAGAAATTTTGAGTATCATTCCATACATTATCAATTATCTGCTTAGGCACTCCATGATTTTGCAATGCTATAAAGCCAGTGTTTTTGCATATGCTATCTATCTCACAGCCAAGGTTTATTTTCTCTGACTCTGTTCCTTGAAAAAAATTCCCAATATTAAAAACTGGAAGTAAACTCAAAACTTAAATACCCTCTAATTTAGCTAGCTTACGAATATAAACTAAACCCCATAATGTCGTGATCAGACCTACAAAAATAAAAACTAAACCCTGAGCGTATATAACACCAGACGAAGCAAATACCCCAGAAAGCCACAGTGCCGCAGGAAATGTCAAAACACCATCTCGAAGCCAATTCACCATCGTTGACCATAACGGCTTCCCAGTATTGTTAAAGGCTGCGCATGCAACAAACATCGTTCCTGAGAAAATATAAGCTACTGGAGTAAAATGTGTAAAAACCCAAACTAGTTTTGTTCCTTCACCATCGAGGTTAAAGGCCTTTGCTATTAAATCAGTTAGTAACAATAAAGCGACCCAAATTATTGCTGTGTAAGCCAAACAAAAGATTAAACCATCCCTGAAAGTCATGCTCAATCGCACATAATTCTTGGCACCAAAGTTTTGCCCAAATATTCCACCTATAGCTCCAGAAAGCGAAAACAATCCACCAAAAGAGAGAACTGTTACTCGGTTTATTACTGCCCATGCAGCAACAGCACTATCCCCAAAACCTGCCACGACCCCCGTCAGGAGATAATTCCCAACAGGTGTTGAAAGTTGTGTTAAGATTGTTGGCCCAGCTACAGCAAAGTATGGCCCAATAGTTATCAAAGTCTGCTTTATGTTTGGTTTAGCTAATAGATCATGCGTCCTTAAAACGATCCATAGTGCAATAATTGCCATAATAATTCTAGAAACCCATATCCCATACGCAGCTCCATCAAGACCAAGGCCTAGAAAGACTATTAAAAATGGATCAATAAATACTGCAATAACTCCAGGAATTATTGTAACAAGCATAGCACCAACACCATCACCTTCAGCACGTAAAATAGCACTACCTGACATTCCTAATGCCATCACTGGTAAGGACGGTAGGGAAAATAAAAGGTAACGAGAGGCAAGTTTTGCTGTTTCACCTTTAGCCCCCATAAACCAAAGGAAATCTTCTCGAAAGATTACTATTAAAATAACAACAGCCACCTGCATCATTACTGCAATTATCATTGTAGACGTCGCTTGGTTTCTGACTAGAAAACGATTTCCTTGACCAATTGAGCGAGACACTACTGCGGTAGTAGCAATCATCAAACCTATCCCTACAGAAACCGAGAAGAATTGAATTGAAAAAGCAAAACCCATTGCTGCTACCAGCTTAACGTTCCCTAACCAAGAGATCCAAAATAAATTAATTACGTCAACAAGAAAAATAAATGTTATTCCAACAGTTCCAGTAATCGTCATTCTTAATATATGCCCCATGAGAGAGCCCGTCAAAAACTTACCTTTTATTTCTTTCATTAGCTTGTCCCAAGGAATGGGCTATGAGCAATATCACAACCAGATGACGTTTTAATACTATTTATTGTAACGAACAGGGTCTCTAAAGCTTCTATCTAAATAATAGGTTCATTAAAATTCTAACTTTTACTTAGGTAATCATACGCAGATAGAGCATGGGTTTTAACCAAATGAAGGTAATCATCAAGTGGGACATTTTCATCAAATGACCCCATACCGGTAGGGAATGGACCATAAACATATGCCGGTATTCCTTTATACCTCCACAACCGTGCATCGGTACCTCCCATACTCACAACTTGAGCCGGACGATAGCCTCTTAACTGCTCCACATTATCTTGAAGAATCCCTAGCATCTCCCCATTAGGGTCACAGTGTGAGGGTGGGTTATTCATATCCTCAGTCATAATAACTTCAGGATAATTTTTTAGTATTTTGTAGATTTGATCCATTACAACTTCACTTTCAATCCCAACTGGCAGCCGTATGTCAGCTTCAAAAGTACATTCTCCTGGTATCATATTTGTTTTCAAACCTCCTTTAATCATACCAATATTTAAGGTTACCTTTGAAATAATTTTTGAAGCTCCCAAACCCATTCCTTTTTCAAAGTATGGCTCCGCCTCTTTTTGAGCCTGAAGTAAGTCTTTTGGAATATCTAAAACCATATTCTCCAGATCACCTAATTCATTTATAAGTTTTGCCGCTATTCGGGTCGCAGATGGGGACACATGCGTATACGCCCCATGCGCACCAGGTGTTTTTACGGTAAAAGTAAGCCAGAGAAGTCCTTTCTCTCCGTAACGTATTGTAAATGGGCTAGATGGTTCGCCGTTAAGACAACAGTCTCCTAACACTTCAGGTTCATTATCAATCAACCATCTAGCTCCCCAAGGACCAAAAGTTTCCTCGTCAGAAACACACGTCAGAGTGAGCTTTCCTTTAAGTTTCTCTTTAAGCCTGTTTAAAAAAATGTAAGTCCAAATACTTGCACTAGTACCACATTTCATATCAGATGAGCCCCGACCATAGACTTTATCATCTATAATTTTACCACCCCAAGGGTCAGTCGTCCAACCTTCTTTACCCGAATCTTCACCAACTGGGAATACATCCATATGCCCATTTAACACTAAATGTCTCCCTTCGTTCATTCCTTCAAAGGTACCTAAAATATTTGGCATAGTGGGTTGAGGTGCAACAATTCGGTATGGTACCTCATATTTATCCAATAAATTTGTTACAACCTTAGCAGATGCAGTTGTATCACCTGGTGGGTTTGGACTTTTAGCACGAATAAATTCTTGTAAAAAATCTATAATGTTACTCTTTTCTGCCTCAATCCAAGAAAGTATTTGATCACGGTCTTTCATAGTCAATCCTCTTTTCTAACATGTTCACCAAAAAAATAACGCTTTATATAGGCATATTATCTATTCTTTTTAAAAAAGATTTAAGTTTTTTTTCTGCAACTTTGTCAATCTTTAATCCTATCTTGGTTCGACGCCAAAGGATATCTTCAGCTGTTTTCGCAAACTCATTTTCTACCAAATACTCTACTTCTGCTTGATATAAACCTCCGGAAAAATCATCTCCGAGGTCCTTGTAGGACTTCGCGTCACCAAGCACAGCTGTTACGTTAACTCCATACCGTTTAAACAAATTATTTAACCAATTTTTGTTGGCAAACGGATAAATCTTCATAAGCTCACTTTTAATATTTGATATTTGGTCAAAATCAAATTCACCACCAGGAAGTGGTGCGGTGTCCGTCCAGTTTTCGCTTGAGTTTGACAAAGATAATTTACCTAATGCCTCTTCTGCTAACTTTCGGTGAGTAGTTATTTTTCCACCATAAACACTTAAAATAGGTGCCTGATCATTATCAATATTAAGAACGTATTCTCGTGTGGCAGCTGTAGCTGACTTTGTCCCATCATCATAAAGTGGTCGAACACCCGAGTACTTCCAAACTATATCCTTTAAAGAAACAGTTTTTAAAAAATAACTAGATACAAACTCACATAAATAATTAATTTCGTCTGTTGAAATTTCAGGGGATCTATCAGAATTTACATGATTTACATCAGTAGTCCCTATCAATGTGTAATCGTCTTCATATGGTATAGTAAAAATAATCCTCCCATCACGCCCTTGCAGGAAATAACACTTATCATGATTATATAGCTTTCTAATCACAATATGACTGCCCTTCACCAACCTAATGTTAGATTTAGGAGTTAATTTTACTGTTTTGGTTATGATTTTATCAACCCACGGTCCTCCCGCGTTTACTAAATTTTTTGCCCTGAATATCTCAGTCCCGCTAACTCCTAAAACAGTAATACTCCAAAAATCTTCATGCCGACTAACACTGGTGACCTTCGTATAAGTCATAATATTAGCACCACGTAACTTGGCGTCTTGAGCCATTAGACTTACTAATCGAGCATCTTGCACCCATACATCTGAATACTCAAAGGCGTTTTTAAAACTCTTTAGTAAAGGTGCTCCTTCAGGAGTTCCACCAAGGCTATAACTTGTCGTGCCCTTAAGAAATTTCCTGTAGCCAATATTATCATATAAAAATAAACCCCACCTAACTAACCACGAGGGCCGCCTACCCTTTAACCAGGGCATGCATAGGTTAATGAATTTGAAAACAGGGGTTTCAATCTTAAATTTCATTTTATTAGAAAAAGGTAAAATGAATCTCATCGGCCAAGCGATATGAGGCATGTTTCTTAAGAGGACTTCCCTCTCTCTTAACGAATCTCTAACGAGTTTAAACTCCATATACTCAAGATAGCGAAGACCTCCATGAAAAAGTTTTGTTGAAGAACCTGAAGTAGCTGACGCCAAATCATTCATTTCAGCAAGTGCTACGCTAAATCCTCTTCCAGAAGCATCACGTGCTATAGCCACACCATTTACACCACCACCAATGACAAAAAGATCATATATATTTTTTGATTTTATTTCAGACATGAGTGGATTGTTTAAGTATACCTAAAAAATTTAAGTTCTTACCGAGGAAGCACATATTAAGTTTCATAATGTTCATTTAGATTTATTCTTATTTTATAACCTTCATCCCTCATCCCCAAAGAACCCTCTACCTTCCACATAACCAATATGTAAAAAATCCTCTATGTTTATTCCTTCTATGCAAGCAATATTAACACCATACTGATTAGGATTTGAACGTCTCTTATGATGTGTGTAAATACTGCACCTTGAGCAAAAGTAATGCTTAGCTGTATGGCTATAAAAAGTATACTCCGTTAATACCTTTTCTCCCTTCACTACAGAAAGGTTTTCAATAGCGACAGAGGCAACCACCGTACCTTTTTTTCTACATATCGAACAATTACATCTGCGCAATTCCTTCAGACCATTTGGTATTTTTATCAATAACTCAACGCCACCACAGTGACATGTAGATTTCATTTCTTCTAATGTTTATTATTCCTGCACTTTTAATTAGGTTTCTCAAGTCTTTAATTGTTCTAAGGCTACCTGAACACCACCACGATTGTGCGGAACGTCAGCGCTTTCTAAACCTAATTCAACACCAGACAAGGTCGCCATAAGCATGAGATCATTAAAATCACCTAAATGACCAATGCGAAACACTTTGTCTGAAACTTTAGAAAGGCCATTACCAAGTGAAATACCAAACTCTGTTAATGCTTTTTCACGAAAAGCATCTGCACTATGTCCTTTGGGTAGCATCACAGCGGTTAATACACCACTCTCTGCGCCCTGCTCGCTACAAAGCACTTCCAATCCCCAAGCTCGGACAGCCTGGCGGGTAGCTGCTCCGTGGCGTGAGTGTCGAGAAAAAACATTTTCCAAGCCCTCTTCATGAAGCATATCGATAGATTCAACTAAACCATAGAGTAAATTTGTTGCCGGAGTATAAGGGAAGTAACCAGATTTGTTAGGACCAATCATGTCACCCCAATCCCAATATGATCGTTGAAGTTTTGCAACCTTATTTGCCATCAATGATTTTTTACTAACTGCGTTGAAAGAAAGCCCAGGTGGTAGCATGAAGCCCTTCTGAGAACCTGACACGGTTACATCGACACCCCACTCGTCGTGTTGGTAGTCAATTGAAGCCAATCCCGAAATTGAATCCACCATTAATAGGGCAGAGTGACCGGCACTATCTATGGCTCTTCTAACCGACAGAATGTCTGAAACAGATCCAGTTGATGTTTCATTATGAACTACGCAAACAGCCTTAATCTCAGCTTTAGTGTCTTCTCGCAAAACTTCTTCAATTTTATCCGGATCGACACCACCACGCCAATTTCCATGAATAAATTGGGCATTGAGTCCCAAACGCTGAGCCATACTTTTCCAGAGTGTTGCGAAATGACCTGTTTCGTACATTAACACTTTATCACCAGGAGAAAGAACATTAACTAACGCAGCCTCCCAGGCTCCAGTACCCGACGCAGGAAATACAAAAACATTACTTTCAGTTTTAAACACTGTCTTCAAACCCTCTAACACCCTTGTTCCAAGCTCTGCAAAATCTGGACCACGATGGTCTATCACTTGTCTTGAAATTGCATTCAGAATTCGATCTGGGACCGAACTTGGGCCTGGTATTTGTAAAAAATGTCGACCTGGTTTTCTCATCATAACTATCAATCTTAAATAAGGGACTAAGTCCGTTTAGGTTACACTAAAGTTAGTAAGTCGGTGGAGGGTCACTTGACGGCAAGCGAATTTAAATATTGAATTATGAATTCATGATTAGGTCAAGGTATAATTTCGTATGACTAGTATTTTCGCTAACTCTACTATGGCTTTAAATTTTGGAAAACAGTTAGATAAAGAAATTGAGGGAGAAGTGCTATTCGACAACTTTAGTCGTGGGCAATATGCTACCGATGCGTCAATTTATCAAATGATACCCACAGGCGTAGTTGTTCCAAAAAATAGTAGTGATATAGAAAAAGTTATTAATTTAGGTCGAAAAGAAGGTATCAGTCTTCTAGCACGTGGAGGTGGAACCTCCCAAAGTGGCCAAACAGTTAACAACTCTGTGGTCTTAGATAATTCAAAATTCCTTAATAAAATTATTGAAATTGATATAAAGAATAGAAGTTGTATCGTTGAGCCAGGAATTGTACTTGATGAGCTCAACCGTATATTAAAACCGCATGGGCTTTGGTTTCCCGTAGATATTTCGACATCTTCTAGAGCAACAATCGGTGGAATGGCTGCAAACAATTCGTGCGGTGGAAGATCTATTCGCTACGGAACAATGCGAGATAACGTTATCTCTATTGAAGGTTTTATGAGTGACGGATCTTACTCCCATTTTGGAACAATTCAGGATCCAGAAATCTCAAATTTATCTAAAAAATTAAAACTAATAGGTAAACGAGATGCCTTAGAAATCGAACGCCGCTTTCCTAAACTCATCCGGAGAGTGGGCGGATATAACATTGATGCCTTAATCCCAAAAGTAGAACCAAATAACCTTTCACACTTACTTGTCGGATCTGAAGGTACCCTAGTATATTCTTCAAAGGTCGAATTAAAATTGTCCCCACTTATAACAAAAAAAGTTATGGGTGTATGTCACTTTCCATCTTTT
>CAJIZW010000010.1 GCA_905181985.1 uncultured Paracoccaceae bacterium
AAACCACACATTTTTTCAGTGATACTCTCAAATGAAACGCTCTCAGGTAATGGTACAGATTTAAAATACCTAGAGTGATAACGTTCAGCCATTCCAGACCCAATTAGTAAAAATTTATTTTTATCCAAGTGGGTCACTGTAAAGTCTCCTGCGATCCCTCCTCGCTTGCCAATTAACGGCGTCAAACAAGATCTCCCAATAGTTTTTGGCATACGATTGGCGAAAATTGAGTTTAACCACTCTTCAGATCCTGAGCCGCTAATTAAGTATTTTGCAAAGTTAGATATATCAATAACACCGACGGAATTTCGTAACATGTTACACTCAATTCCGACTGGTTCATGCCAATTCTGTCTAGAGAATCCGTTAGTGTCCTCTGTGTTGAGTTCATTTGAAAACCACAAAGGGTGTTCCCAGCCGTAATTAAGCCCAAAGACAGCTCCTAGCTCTTTTTGTGTTGAATAAACTGGACGTGTGCGAACTGGCCGACCGGCAGTCCGCTCTTCATTTGGAAAGTGAATTGCAAATCTATTCGAATATTGATCCTTTACTCTAGCTTTTGTGAAATTTTTATCTGCCCAAGAGCCAAATCTTGCAAGGTCCCAAGAGAAAATATCAAGATGGGGCTCACCCGTTATAATCCACTCTGCTAGTAGCTCTCCCAACCCCCCTGACTGGGAAAAGCCAGGGATAATACCGTTACATAAATAATAGCCATCCAACTCAGGTACAGGACCAAAAAGAGCGTTACTATCGGGCGACCAAATCATCGGGCCGTTTATAACGCGTTTAATACCTGCTCCACCAAGAACTGGAACCCTAGAGATTGCTCTCAGGACGTTCTCTTCGATACGGTCTAAGTCATCAGGGAATAATTCGTGCCCAAATCCTGATGGTGTTTCATCCTCCGCCCATATTTTCACATCTTTTTCATAGGCACCAACTAATAGACCGTTACCTTCCTGACGAAGGTAATACTCGCCATCTCTATCCGCAATAGATGGCAGTCTTCGCCCAATAGATTCTATTTCTGGTATTGTTTCGGTAACAAAGTACTGGTGCTCAGCTGGTAGCAGCGGAAGATCTAACCCAGCCATTTTGCCGACTTCCCGACCCCAAAGACCGGCAGCATTTATTACCACCTCTGTTTTAATATTACCTTTGCTTGTCTTTACTAACCAGCTTTTATCAGGTTGCTGCTCAGTACCGGTTACAGGAGTAAATCTATATATTTCAGCTCCATTTTGACGAGCCCCATGTGCATAAGCATTCGTAACCCCAGAAGGATCAACATTCCCTCCATCAGGTTCATACATGATGGTTCTTACTCCATCAAAGTCAACTAAGGGGTGAAGCCTCTCAGCTTCAGTACGACTTATCTCGTGAAAATTTAAACCATAGTATTTAGCCTTTGATGCTTGTAATCTAAGCTGATGTTCACGGTTTTCAGTTTGAGCTAAGTATAACGATCCAGGCTGAAAAATACCACAACCCTGTCCAGTCAGAGTTTCTAATTCTTTATACAGATTCATGGTATAATTTTGAATTCGTGTGATATTATTGTTATCATGTAAGCCGTGAATTCCTGCCGCTGCGTGCCATGTAGAGCCCGAAGTAAGTTCGTCTCTCTCAAGCAACACGACATCAGACCACCCTAGTTTAGTTAAGTGGTACAAGATTGAACAACCAATCAACCCTCCACCTATTACAACAGCCTGTGCATGACTTTTCATGTTTAAATCCTTATTAGTTCAATTTATAATGTTCTAATAAAGATTTCTATTAAACTTGTCATTAGGCGACTAATGATGTCGTGAAATAGATGACAGAATAATTTAAATTGTGAAAAAATTATTTATTTATAATTAAAAGGTGTTCTATGAAATTAAGTACGCGTGTGGTTGTAATAGGTGGGGGGGTTGTTGGTTGCTCAGTGCTGTACCACTTAACTAAACTAGGGTGGTCAGACATCATGCTAGTAGAGCGAAGTGAACTTACTTCGGGCTCTACATGGCATGCAGCAGGTGGATTTCACACCATTAACGGCGATACAAACATGGCAGCTCTCCAGAGTTATACTATTCGTCTGTATAAAGAGCTCGAAGAAATAACTGGTATGAGTTGTGGTCTTCATCATGTTGGTGGAATAACTTTGGCTGATAATACTGACAGATTTGATATGCTTGTGGCCGAACGAGCAAAGCATAGATACATGGGTTTAAACACTGAAATATTAGGACCTGAGGAAATCAAAAAGATTGCACCAATTACAAATTTGGATGGAATAGTTGGCGCATTATATGATCCATTAGACGGACACTTAGATCCCTCAGGGACTACACATGCTTACGCAAAAGCAGCTAAACTTGGAGGAGCATGTATAGAAACAGACTGCATGGTTAAAGAGACAAATCAGCGACCAGATGGTTCCTGGGACGTTGTGACAGAAAAAGGCACTATACACACTGAGCATGTTGTAAATGCTGGCGGGTTGTGGGCTAGAGAGGTGGCTGCGATGGCCAACATTTATTTACCCTTAATGCCAATGGAGCATCAGTACCTTATTACAGATGATATTCCAGAAATCTTTAATCGCGAAACAGAGCATCCTCATGTTATGGATCCAGCAGGCGAAAGTTATCTCAGACAAGAAGGAAAAGGACTATGTATTGGTTACTATGAACAACCATGTAAACCTTGGGCGATAAATGGAACGCCTTGGAACTTTGGTCATGAGTTACTTCCTGACAATATAGAGAAAATATCTGATAGTGTTGAGTTTTCTTACAAACGGTTTCCAGTTTTAAATAATGCCGGAATTAAATCTATAATTCACGGACCGTTTACTTTTGCACCAGATGGAAACCCCCTAGTAGGGCCTATTCCTGGTTTAAGAAACTATTGGTCAGCATGTGCAGTAATGGCAGGGTTTTCTCAAGGAGGTGGCGTTGGTTTAATGTTAGCTCAGTGGATGGTCGAGGGAGAAACTGAGAGAGATACATCTGCTATGGACTGTTCTCGTTTTGGACGTTGGATTAATGCAGATTACACTGAAAAAAAGGTTATAGAAAACTATCAACGTAGATTTAGTGTGTCATATCCTAATGAAGAATTACCAGCAGCAAGACCTTGTATAACCTCTCCAATGTATAAAACCTTTAGTTCAATGGGGGCTGTTTGGGGTCAACAGAATGGTTTGGAAGTTGTAAATTATTTTTCAAACCCCTCGGAACCACCTTTAGAAGTCCCAAGTTTTAGGCGCTCTAATGCATTCTTAGCAACCGGTCGTGAGGTAAGAGCTGTCAGAGAGTCTGTTGGCATTAATGAACTCCATAACTTTGGAAAATTTAAAATCTCGGGTTCAAATTCACGAGATTGGTTAAATATGATTATGGCTGGAACAATTCCGAAGCCAAACCGCCTTTCTTTAAATCCAATGCTTTCCCCTAAAGGACGAATAATTGGAGATTTTACTGTCACATGTATTAATGATGAAGAGTTTCAACTGACTGCTAGTTATGGCTCACAGGAATATCACCTTCGATGGTTTTTGTTGAACCAAAAGAACGGCGTTAACATTGAAAATATCTCTGATAAATTGAATGGCTTTCAAATCGCTGGGCCTCACTCTAGAACCCTCCTACAAAAAGTAACAGAATTTCCTCTTGAAAGTTTTAAGTTTAGAGATGCACACATTATTTTAGTTGGTAGTATTTCGTGCTTAGTACAGAGGGTTAGTTATACTGGAGACCTGGGGTTTGAAATTTACTGTAGTCCAAGCGAACAGTTTGGTCTTTGGGAAGTTTTATGGAGTGCTGGTGCAGAGTTTGATATGAAACCTTTTGGTATGCGTGCCATGATGAGTTTAAGGTTAGACAAATTCTTTGGGTCCTGGCTTTCTGAGTTTTCACCTGATTACACACCCGCTGAAACTGGATTAGATAAATTTATAAATTTTAAGAAAGATTATGAGTTTATTGGGAGACATGCGTCATACTTTGAGCATATTAATGGAACTGAAAGGCAGCTCTGTGTTTTTGCAGTTGAGGCGGACGATGCAGACGTCGTGGGTTACGAACCTATCTCGCTAAGAGATAAGGTAGTAGGGTTTTGCACCTCAGGAGGTTTCTCTCATCATACAGGTAAATCGATTGCTTTTGGTTTCTTACCTACAAGTGAAATAAACGACAATACTGAGGTTCAAATTGAAATCATGGGTAGGCAAAAACCAGCTAAAATTTTAACCACACCCATTTTTGATACAGATAACAGTAGGATGCGTAATTAGTCTGATCCTTCCACTATTACTAAATCTCTTTCACATGCATCCTTAGCATGGCTGACAGCCTCTTGGTATCTGTCACTATAGTAACAGTTGTGTGCAGCTTCCAGGCTAGGAAATTTGGCTAGTACATTTCGAGATCTATCGTTTCCTTCTAACTGTTCATACTTGCCACCTCTAGCTAAAAATTTGCCACCATGCTCAGCAATAGCAATTGTCGCTATTGCAGCATACTTACCGTAAGCCTCTTCATCAGTTACTTTAACATTTCCTATCCAATATGCTGACATTCCTAAACTCCTATCATTTTTTTTACTTCGTTAATTGCATTTTCAGATCCAGTTATTTCTTTCGCACCACCCTGTGCTAGATCAGGTCTTCCTCCACCACCTTTTCCTCCAAGTTGGGAAACTGCTATTTTTACAAGATCAACAGCAGAGTATTTAGTTAAAAGGTCGTTTGTAACGCCAACGGCCACTGAAACCTTGCCTGAAGATTCCCCAATTAGCAAAATTATACCCATTTCAGTAGAGGATTTATAATTATCAATAATTGATGGAAAATTTTTGGATTCAATTCCATTAGTAACCTTAGTAATAAAAGTTATCCCATTAATTTTTTCTATGTTCTCATTGGAATTATCTTCGTTTGTGGCAATGGCTGTTCGTAAGTCATTTACTTGGCTTGTTAATGTTTTCCGTTCGTTTAGCAAAGACTTTAAACGCGCACTAAGGTCTTCAGGCTTTGATTTAAGTAACCCCTCGACCAAAGAAAGTTGATTTGACCGCCCCCTAACGTAATTGACTGCTGTACTACCAGTTATAGCTTCTATCCTGCGAACTCCAGAACTGGATGCAGACTCTCCAAGAATTAAAAATAATCCAATATCCCCCGTGCGTTTAACATGTGTCCCTCCACAAAGCTCGATTGAGTAAGTCTGCCCATCAACACCTTTTCCAGTACCAGCATGCCCCATTGATACCACACGGACTTCCTCTCCATACTTTTCTCCAAATAAGGCTTGAGCTCCTAAGCCTCTAGCTTCATCAGGTGTCATAACACGTGTCTCTACCAAGGAGTTCTGGCGAATATACATGTTGACCTCTTTTTCAATGGTATTAATTTGTTCAGAGGAAAGTGCTTTATTATAATTAAAATCAAACCTTAACCTATCATCAGAATTTAATGAACCTCTTTGAGATACTGTGTTTCCTAAACTTTTTCTTAAAGACTCGTTAAGCAAATGAGTGGCGGAGTGATTTGACCTAATAGCACTACGTTTCTCCAAGCTTACAGTTAATTTCACTTCATCTCCTACAGAAAGATTAAATTTTAACCCATCAACAAAATGAACAAAAACACCAGCTACAAGCCTCACATCTTCGATCTGTGTAAAAGATCCATCAAGTTCAACATGCCCTGAGTCTCCTATTTGTCCTCCACTTTCTGCATAAAAAGGGGATTGATTGAATACAATCCGCACACTAGTGCCTGCTTTAGCATTTGAAACTTCCTTACCTTGACATACAATAGCTAACACTTTGGCTTCTGACTCTTCTGTTCCGTATCCTAGGAACTCTGTTGAACCAAACTCTTGAGATATATTAAACCAAATGGCTGCATCAGTGGTTTCTCCTGATCCGGTCCAACTAGCTCGCGCTTTCTCCTTTTGAGATGTCATAGCTCGATTAAAAGCATCTACGTCAACCTTAAGTCCTTTTTCTCTTAAAGCATCTTGAGTTAGGTCCAATGGAAAACCAAAAGTGTCATACAACTTAAACGCAGTACTCCCAGATAAGCTTGTACCTTCCTCGATTTTTAAAACTTCGTCATCAAGAAGTTTTAACCCCCTATCTAATGTTTCTTTGAAGCGCGCTTCTTCACTTCTCAATGTTTCCTCAATTAAATCTTGAGCCGCATAAAGCTCGGGATAAGCTTCACCCATTTCCTTAACTAATGCCGGAACCAATTTATACATTAATGGCTCTGCTGTACCAAGCATATGCGCATGACGCATCGCTCGACGCATTATACGCCGCAAAACATAACCACGACCGTCTTTTGAGGGTAAAACTCCGTCTGCAATTAAAAACGAAGTTGAGCGCAAATGATCAGAAATCACTCGATGATGTATTTTTGCTGTTCCATCTGGTTCTGTATTACTTAAGTTTGCAGACATCTCAATTAAATTACGCATGAGGTCAGTGGCATAATTATCGTTTGTTCCTTGCAAAAGAGCGGTAACTCTTTCTAATCCTAAACCAGTATCGATGGACTGATTTGGGAGGTTAATACGGGTACCATCCTTCAGCTGTTCATACTGCATAAAAACCAAGTTCCAAATCTCTACAAATCTATCACCGTCCTCCTCGGGGCTTCCTGGAGGGCCACCCCAAATATCCTCACCGTGATCATAAAAAATCTCTGAACAGGGGCCACAAGGACCTGTGGCACCCATCATCCAGAAATTGTCATCTGTAGAAATACGAATAATGGAACTGTCTGGAAGACCAGAAACCTTCTTCCAAATCGATATAGTCTCTTCGTCATCATGGTAAACTGTGACAACTAATTTTTCTTTTGGAATACCAAGTTCTTTTGTAATAAATTCCCAAGCGAATGGAATGGCGTCATTTTTGAAGTAATCACCAAAACTAAAATTTCCAAGCATTTCAAAAAAAGTATGGTGCCGAGCTGTGTATCCAACATTATCTAAATCATTATGCTTACCACCTGCCCTGACGCATTTTTGTGCTGTTGCTGCACATTTGTAATCACGTTTTTCAATACCTGTAAAAAGATTTTTAAACTGTACCATTCCAGAATTGACAAACATAAGTGTTGGGTCATTTCTAGGAACTAAGGGGCTCGAAGGTTGTATACTATGGCCCTGGTTTTTGAAGTAACTCAGGAATGATGACCTGATCTCATTTAAACTTGGCATGAATTAATCCAGTAAAATTAATTATATTCTTAAACTCTATCGATCGTCTAGCAAACTGTCTACCGGACATCAATTTAAACATTAAAAAACATTCATAATAAGTTTTAAAATTTTTAATTTTTTAAAACTATTAAGAGAAATATTTATATAAAAAAGTAATTTCTAGTCTAAGGTTACGGAGATTAAACTATATCAATTACTAGCTTTCATATCAGAAAATGCTTTTAGTGCGGCTTCTCTAGATTGCTTTAAATCAACAATCGGGTGCGGGTATGACTTTCCAAGACAGACGTTTGCAGCCTTTAAAACAGCTTCTGGTGCCGTCCATGGGCAATGTAAATATTTGTTTGGTAAGTCTTTTAACTCAGGTACGAATTGTTTTGTATAAATTCCATCTTTATCAAATTTTTCACCTTGAAGCACAGGATTAAAAATTCGAAAGTATGGGGCAGCATCCGCCCCGCATCCAGCTATCCACTGCCACCCTGCACTATTATTTGCAAGATCCGCATCAACTAGGCAATCCCAGAACCAATCCAACCCGTTATTCCAGTGCAACCGGAGGTTTTTGACTAAAAATGACCCTACAATCATTCGTACTCTATTGTGCATATAACCCGTTCTCCAAAGCTCCCTCATGCCTGCATCCACTATTGGAAAACCTGTATTTCCTTCTTTCCAACGAACCAATAAATCAAGGTCTTCAATCCAAGGAAAAGTTTCAAAACGTGTTTGCAAACTTTCGGTTGGAAGATTTGGAAAAAAATAAAGTAGTGAGTGAGAGAACTCTCTCCAGCCTAACTCTGATAAAAAATGATCCAAACCTGTAGAGTTCATATATTTTGGATGGGAGGCAGTATACCAAACTTGATTAGGAGACACTTCTCCAAAATGCAAATGAGGAGACAACCTTGAGACATTTTTCTTGCTAGGGAAATTTCGACCGTCTTTATAATCGTGTAATCGATTTTCAATGAAATCTATCACTTTAAGGTTGGCTGCTTTTTCTCCAATATCCCACCCTTCAAATACTTCTTGATCCCACCTTAAGTTAGGAAGAAGCTCGAGGTCATTAATGTCGTTCATACCAATTTTTTTGTTTGATAGAGTAATATCATCAGGTGGAGAGATCGGAATCCTTGGTTCTTTGGCACTCAAACATCCACGTCTATAAAATGGAGTGAATACCTTATACGGTGTACCATCTTTTTTTAAGATGTCCCAAGGTTCCCATAATAACGACCCATTAAAAGATTCACACTCAATATTCTTGTCTCGAAGGGTGAGTTTTATAATTCTATCACGCTCTATCTGCCAAGGTTCATAGCATCTGTTCCAATAAACACCATTTGCACCCGTTTCACTAATAAGTTTTGGAATAATCTCTATAGGATTACCTTTAAAAACCCTTAACGCACCATTTAGAGACTTATTCAGTGCAAGTAAGGAATGATGAAGCCATACACGCGACACTGCGCCTGGCTCTTGGCTTCCAGCATTACAATCATCTAGTATAAAGATTGGCAGAACATCCCCATTTACAGCACATTTAGCTAGAGCTGGGTTGTCGGATAATCTCAGATCCTGCCGAAACCAGTGTATATGTAGAGGTTTTTTGTTCAAATAAGTGTCCAAAGATTTTTTTGTGTAAGCTACAAATAAAAATTAAATAGCTTACACCATATTTTGAATATTATATTTTTAGGCTTCGACCACACTATCATCATTTGGGTTTGAGACGTTTGGTTCTTTACTATCTTCCACACTTAATAAGTCTAAATCTAATCCATTAGCTGTTTTGATTTTTTGTTCAATTTCAATTGCTATAGATTGATGCTCTTTTAAATAGATCTTTGCGTTTTCTCTTCCTTGACCGATTCTTTCATCACCATAGCTATACCAGGAGCCAGATTTTTCTACTATGCCAGCTTTGACCCCAAGATCAACTATTTCTCCCATCTTAGAAATACCTTCGCCGTACATTATATCAAATTCAACTTGTTTAAAGGGAGGCGCTACTTTGTTCTTAACCACTTTAACTCTAGTTGCGTTTCCAACTATTTCATCACGATCCTTAATCGCTCCTATTCGACGAATATCCAATCTAACAGATGAGTAAAATTTTAAAGCGTTCCCTCCAGTTGTAGTTTCTGGTGAACCAAACATCACCCCAATTTTCATTCTGATTTGGTTGATAAAAATAACCATACAATTACTTTTTGAAATCGAACCCGTTAATTTTCGCATGGCTTGGCTCATTAATCGAGCATGTAATCCCATTTGGCTATCGCCCATATCGCCTTCTAATTCAGATTTAGGCGTTAGTGCCGCAACTGAGTCAACGACTACAAGACTTACTGCACCAGACCTTACTAAAGTGTCTACTATCTCGAGTGCCTGTTCCCCGTTGTCTGGTTGGCTGATAAGAAGCTCTTCTAAATTAACTCCTAATTTTTTAGCATAATGTGGGTCTAGAGCATGTTCTGCATCAACAAACGCGCAAACTCCACCCTTTTTTTGCTCTTCGGCAACCGAGTGCAAAGTTAATGTAGTTTTTCCAGAACTTTCTGGCCCATAAATTTCAATAATACGGCCCTTAGGCAATCCACCAATCCCAAGTGCGATATCTAAGCCCAATGAACCTGTAGAGGTCGCTTCGATTTCTGGGAACGAGTGCTCTCCACCCAATTTCATAATGGAACCCTTGCCAAATTGACGTTCAATTTGCAAAAGTGCTGATTCTAGAGCTTTAGTTTTTTCTGTTTGTGATTTTGTTGTCATTGATAAGATCTCTGCTGTAGCCATGATTTAAACTCCTTATTTCACACCGTTACATAAACGGCAATGCCTGTAATGTTCTTGTTATGTTCCTGTAGGTATCTTACAATAATAGAACAAAATCAAGTAATTTTTAAATAAACTGAGTTAAAGTTTAAAATATAGCAAAAAAGGGAAAAAATACACAGGCATTTAAAATATATAGCCAGAGGTTTTAAGAAGATATTTTCAAATGGGTAACAAAAAAACCATCTCCAGAGTTGGATAACGGGAAACTCTCTTGGAAAACGACCTCCCAATCTGAATTTCGTAACAAAAATGCTTCCACTTGATCAGAATTCTCAGCCTTTAAGAGTGAACAGGTCATATAAACTAAAACCCCATTACCACTCACAAGTTTACTTGCATCGTCAAAAATTTCTTGTTGTGTTTTTTTTAAAGCTTCATAATTATCTGTTGTTAATGTCCATTTAGCATCAGGGTTACGGCGCCATGCGCCAGAACCAGTACAAGGAACGTCACAAATAACTAAGTCATATGAGGAAACCGTTCTTATATCATCATTGGACAAAAGGTTAATTGTAACTCCAGCTCTGTCGGATCGAACAGGAATATCTTTCATTCTTAAAAAATCTTTATCATATGCGTCAATAGTTCCAGAAAATCTATCACTTAAAGCTAATGATTTACCCCCACCTCCTGCACAAAAATCTAATAACTTCCAACCGTTTTTTACGGGTATAGTTCTACAAGAAATTTGAGAGTTAAGATCCTGTATGTCAAGAAGCCCAGTTTTGTATGCATCTGATTGCTTTACTTTTCTCGGGTTTGACAGCACTTTTAATGCAGTCACGCATGTATCGTCTAGTTCTGTTTCAATACCTTCGTCTCTCAGGATCAACTGCACTTCATCTAATGTGGCTTTGCTAAGATTAACTCGAATATAAAATGGCGCTCTTTGTTTTAATGTCTTGTTAACCGAATAAAAACTTTCACCAAGTGAATCCTTTAACTCGTCGAGTAGACAGTCTGGAAAATCAAGAACTTCGAGAGGTGAACTTTCATTTTGTGTTAGATCAATATGGGAGAGTTCTGACGGAGTTAGTTCGCTAGGACCATAACCAATACCATTAAAGAATAGATTAGGCTCTTTATTTGAAAACAAGAGATAACCTATAATAACACCCCTACCTGTCTTGTTACCACCTAAGGTTCCAAATGAGTTTAATGATCTTAGACAATCAAAAACTATATCTCTAACTGCGGATCGATCTGACGAACCAGCGAACCGAGATTTTCGAGCCCAATTAGTCAAAACTTTTTCTGCTGGGTCTCCAGCAATTATAGAATCAATAATTAAGATGGCAGAAGCTATGCGTGCGTTTGGTGTCATTTAAAGGACCCTATAATTTGGACTTTCTCTAGTTATCTGTACATCGTGCACATGGCTTTCTCTTAAGCCAGCACCCGTGATGCGCACAAAACTAGCATTTGCACGCATCTCTTCAATCGTCTTCACTCCTAAGTAACCCATTGAAGCCCGAAGACCGCCTACAAGTTGGTGTATAACTGAACTTGCCGATCCTTTGTAAAGGACCTGCCCTTCAACACCTTCAGGTACTAATTTATCAGTTTCGGCGTCTTGTTGAAAGTATCGATCTGCTGACCCTCTAGCCATAGCTGGAATAGACCCCATTCCACGATAACTTTTAAAACTTCTTCCTTGGTAAAGTACTATTTCTCCTGGACACTCGTCTGTTCCGGCCATTAATGATCCTACCATAACACAAGAAGCACCGGCTCCTATAGCTTTTGCAAAGTCTCCTGAAAACTTTATTCCTCCGTCTGCTATTATAGGTATATTACTTATTTTTGCTTCTTTAACACAATCCATAATTGCAGTGAGCTGTGGCACACCAACTCCTGCAACCATTCGAGTAGTGCAAATGGAGCCTGGCCCAATACCTACTTTAACTCCATCAGCTCCCACGTCTATTAGACTTTTAGTTGCCTCTGCTGTTGCAACATTACCTGCAATAACTTGGGTGTCAGGATATGCCCTCTTTACACGTTCAACAGCATCGATAACGCCAATGGCATGACCATGCGCCGTGTCAACAACCAATAAATCCACTCCAGCATCTATTAAAGACTCTGACCTAGCAAACCCTAGATCACCTACTGTTGTTGCAGCCGCAACTCTAAGTCTACCAAGTTCATCCTTACAAGCAGTAGGATTCAAAACTGCTTGTTCTAAATCTCTTAAGGTTAAAAGACCTGTTAACTCACCAAGTTTATTAACAACAAGCAATTTTTCTATTCGACGTTCTTGCATCAAATATTTGGCTTCAGTTAAATCAGCAGGCTCTTCTAAAACAGCTAAGTTATCAGATGTCATCATTTTACTTACAGGTGTTTTTAAATCAGTCGCAAACCTCATATCCCTGTTGGTTACAATTCCTATAACTTTTCCATTGTCGCCCACTACTGGAAACCCTGAAACTCGGTACCGAGATTGCAATTCTTTTGCATCTGCTAATGTTTGTGCCGATGTGAGTGTGAAGGGGTTAAACACAATGCCACTTTCAAATCTTTTTACTCTTCTGACTTGTCTCGCCTGCTCATCAATAGTGAGGTTCCTGTGAATAACACCTAGACCCCCAGATTGAGCCATAGCAATTGCCATTTTTTCTTCAGTCACAGTATCCATAGCTGAACTCATAAGCGGTATATTTAAATTAATAGATTTAGTAACCATTGTTCTCGTATCAGCAGTACTAGGAAGTACAGACGATGCCGCTGGAACAAGCAGTACATCATCAAAAGTAAGGGCTTCTCGAATTTCCATCAAACATCTCCTTTAGAAGTTGCGTTTGACGGTTTCCTATTTCATGGAAACTGTTAAGAGGGAAGAGTTTATTTTTCATTTATACGATAACACCATTTTAAAATCATTATTAAAATTAAAGAAATGGCTGACTTAAATATTTTAGCATGGAGATAATAAATTGAAAAAGATACTTGTTGATGCCGATGCATGCCCTGTAAAACAAGAGATATTCAGAATCGCAGTTCGTTTGAACATAAATGTCGTCCTTGTATCTAATAGCTATTTTAAAATACCGGATCATCAACTGATTAAACTAATCGTAGTAAACAATTCATTTGATGCTGCCGATGATTGGATTGCAGAAAACAGTGACAAATTAAGTATAGTAATAACTGAAGACATCCTGCTAGCTCATAGATGTCTAAAAAAACAAGTATTGGCAGTAGTATCCTCAAATGGGAAAGAGTTTACTGAAGAAAATATTGGTTCAGCAATTTCTGATCGTGCAATTAAAGCAGATCTTCGCGGTGGTATAGAAAGCCTTCAGCTAGGAAATAAAAAACCATATAACAAAAGGGATAGGGTAGAGTTCAAAAACTCATTGGATAGAGTAATAGCGAAATTTAAATAAGTAATTTAAGTAAATGCGGTTACCTATCCTTTGAAGCTTTGACAGACAACAAACTTCTCTGAGCTATCAGATCTACTTGCAGGAGGTTTAAAATTATGTACCTTTAAAAATTTTGTTTTTAAAAGTTTCTGCAATGTCCCTTCTGCTCCCCCAGCCAGCACCTTAGCCACGAACGTGCCACCCTCCTCAAGAACATCGAAAGCGAACTCCGCCGCAGCTTCACAAAGGGAAATTATTCTTAAGTGATCTGTTTGTTTGTGCCCTGAAGATGCCGCTGCCATATCACTCATAACAATGTCAGCTTTTCCATTTAACCATTTTTTAACTTGCTCATCAGCTCCTTCTGAAAGGAAATCTAACACGTGTAAATTTACACCAAAAATAGGGTCAACTTCTTTAATATCAATTCCTAAAACAAACCCAACTCGTTTATCTTTTCTTGCACTTCCTGAATTGACTCTAACTGACGAAATTTGAGACCATCCACCCGGAGCGCACCCCAAATCAACGACGCGTTTACCTGGAAGGAGAAATCTAAATTTATCATCTATTTCAGATATTTTGTATGCCGCTCTACCCCTCATTCCTTCGCTGTTAGCTTTTTTTACGTACGGATCATTAAGCTGACGTTCTAACCATCTGGTAGAGGATATCTTTCGACCACGTGAGGTTTTTACCTTAACTCTTAAGTCTCGAGAACCGCGGCCGTCGTTTATCTTTGTCATAGCGTGTTAACCTATCTATCAGAAAGTAGTCAAAAAAAACACATATATGGCTTCTTCTGTAACGGGTAAAGCTTTTGATTGTAATTCAAATTAAACAAGTTTTTTGTACTTCACGCACCTTCCTCTAGGACACCATCTTGGCTCATTTGGGCGTACAAAAGACCCTCTCTCAAGCCCCGGTCTGCCACACTCATTCTATCAGTCGGCCAAATACGCATTAAAGCCTGAAGTATGGCTGCTCCCGACATGATTAAAACATGCCTATCTTTGCCAATTCGTGGGTCTTTTCTTCTTCCCTCCGGTCCCAAGGCCAAATAACTTTGTATGACATTTTCAATTTGATGGGAAGTCATTCGCAGTCCGTCCACCTTTCCACGATCATACCTATCCAATCCAAGGTGAGATGCAGCTACAGTAGTTACTGTTCCAGAAGTTCCAACTACCTGAAAACCATCCTTTATTTGTAAGCCATCCTTGTAAGGAGAGAATCTAGCGAGCTTTTCTTCGAAAAACCAACTCATAAGGGCAAACTTCGCAGAGTCGTCTGTAACATCATTAAATTGCTCTTTCAAAGTAGCTACTCCTAACGGAACAGAAATCCAATCAACAACTTTCGCTTTAGGGAAGTCATCTTGATTTGAATCAAAACCTAAGTGGAGTTTCATTATCGCTTTTCTACGATCAACCTTTGGAACTTCAGAGAGATCAATCCAAACTAATTCTGTAGAACCACCCCCTATATCAACTACAAGGAGCTGCTTTGTATTAATACTAACTAAAGGAGCACAAGAAATAACAGCCAATCTTGCCTCTTCCTCTGCTGGAATTATTTCCAATTGTAACCCTGTTTCTCGTTCAATGAGATTAATAAACTCGGTCGCATTACTGGCGCGTCTACAAGCTTCCGTCGCAATCAATCTCATTCGCGTGACAGAGTGATGACGAAGTTTTCTCTGACAAATCATTAAGGCCCCAATTGTCCTTGCCATCGAGATTTTTGACAATCGACCAGTACTTTCCAGCCCAGCTCCTAGCTGAACTGTCTTCGAAAAACTATCAACAACGTGAAATTGGCTTCCATTTGGTTGAGCAATTAGCATCCGACAAGAGTTTGTGCCAAGGTCTAAGGCTGCGTACAATTCAGCAGAAGGAGGAACTTTAGACGAACTAATATGGCTAGAGATACTTCCAGGGAAGTTAATAATCTTAGATTTTGTTTGTTGTTTTAATGCCATTTTTAATTTATTTTCCAACCATATAAATGAGCTTTAACACATCAAAATATAAAGTAATGTTACCTCAGAGTGTATTTTCAAACAAGATTAGATTTTAACCATTTTAACAAAATAAAATACTGATAAAAATTTTATGATTAGATATATCAAGTTTTTCAAGTTTTTTTATCATTTTTTAATGTGAAGACCCGTTAATATTAGGGTTTAAAGCTAAAAAGTACAAAATTTTTAGGAGTACAAATTAATTCAATGTATATTTTAAATGATTTAGAATTTGGTTTGACAAATCATAAAAATAAAGTTCAAGATTAGTGAGTTTTTTTAAAAAGGTAGATTAAAATGCAACCAATAACCATTGTATACTGGCGTGACATTCCTGCACAAGTAATTATCGGAAGCGGAAGGAAAGCTGCAAAAATTCAACTTACCGAAAGATTTGAAAAGGCAATAGATCGCTGCGCAATGAAGATCAATGCAAAGGATTCTGATGCCTATCTTTCAGAATGGCGAAAAGAAACTATAGGCAGTGTCGATGGTAACCTTCAAGACGTCGCAAAAGCGGAAGCGGAGAGACTCGAAGAAGAATACGACAACCCTACTCTTAAGGCCCTAATTGATAATAATGGGAATAAAAAATAAAAGGTTAAGTAAAATATTATGGCGTTGTTTAACTTTAAAAAAAATAACTTAAAAACAGAAAACTCTCCGGGCCTAGTTTCACTTCTAAAGAACTTCTCTATTGAAGTTATGCCAAGAACTGCTGAGAAAATAGAAAGTTTTCCAACTATTTTACCAAAAACTACAAGAATATACATAGCCCACATAGACGGCACGCCCATTGAAGACATGGTAAAGACAGCAGCTCGCCTTACAAATGATGGCTTTGAAGTTATGCCTCACTTTCCAGCGCGTATAATTCGAAATAAAACTGTATTAGCAGACTGGATTTCTAGGTATAAAAATGATGCAAATGTTACACAGGGTCTAATTTTAGCTGGAGGAGTACCAGAACCAGTTGGAGATTTCGATTCTTCAATGCAGTTAATAGAAACTGGCCTTTTTGATAAAGCAGGATTCACAAGAATTCACTTTGCCGGGCACCCTGAAGGCAATAAAGATATTGAATCTAATAGAGGCGATTTTAATGTCGAAAGTGCTCTAAAGTGGAAACAGGCTTACAGCGAAAGGACAGATATAAAAGTAGGTTTAGCAACACAGTTTTTATTTGAAGCAAAACCGATAATAGACTGGGTTAAAAAGTTATCTGCGGCAGGTATCGACATACCAATCCATATTGGAATAGCAGGACCAGCAAAGCTTCAAACCCTTATAAAATTTGCTATTGAGTGCGGCGTAGGAGCGTCCTTAGGTGTTTTGCAAAAACGTGCACGGGATTTAACTAAACTTCTTATCCCCTATGAACCAACTGAGATATTAAACTCGTTAGCTGAAGAGTTGGAAAAAAATACAAACCTTAATATTGAACAAATTCACTTTTTCCCATTAGGAGGAATTAAGACCAATGCAGCGTGGATTTCTAATAATGGTGAAAAATCAGTACTACCAGTAAGATAATAAGTTTAGGAAAAAACATTAAATGACACGAACAGTAGTAGAATCAAAAACTAAATCCGTAATAATTGGGTTTGATCAACCTTTTTGTGTGATTGGAGAACGTATAAACCCAACCGGTCGAAAGAGGTTAGCCGCAGAGTTAGAAGCTGGTGATTTTTCTACAGTGGAGTCTGACGCAATTGCTCAAGTTCTCGCTGGTGCTAACATACTAGATATAAATGCAGGTGTCGTTTACAATTCAAACCCCAATCCGAATGAAACTGAGCCACCGCTAATGGGTAGAGTAATTGAGTTAGTTCAAGCTCTTGTCGATATACCTTTGTGTATTGATAGCTCTGTTCCAGGAGCTCTTGAAAGAGGACTTGAACTTGCAGAAGGGCGCCCACTTTTGAATTCTGTGACTGGTGAAGAAGAACGTTTAGAGCTTATTTTACCCTTGGTTAAAAAGTATAATGTCCCTGTAGTTGCAATCTCAAACGATGACACAGGTATTAGTGAAGATCCAAATGTACGTTTTGAGGTAGCAAAAAAAATAGTGGAAAGGGCCGCAGATTTTGGAATCCCTGCACATGATATAGTCGTCGATCCATTAGTCATGCCAGTAGGAGCGATGGGAACAGCCGGACTGCAGGTATTTAGATTAGTTCGCAGGTTAAGAGAAGAGTTGGGTGTAAATACAACTTGTGGAGCATCAAACATAAGCTTTGGGTTGCCAAATAGGCATGGAATAAACAATGCTTTTCTTCCAATGGCTATTGCCGCAGGAATGACTAGTGCAATTATGAACCCTATAAGCATCCCAATTAGCGAAAAAAAAATCCAAGAAAAAATTACTGAGCTTGAATCTTTGGGGATAATTATTCCTGATGGTATTGACCCAGAGAAACTTGCTAATGTAACAGGCCTTGGCTCAACAAAACCTAGGTCTGGGTCCGAAATGGAGGCAATCCGTGCGGCAAATTTTTTAACAAACAATGATCCTCATGGACGCACTTGGATTTCTAGCAACAAGTTGGTCAAGGATTTAGCTGATGGAGACAGTGGCCGCCGGAGGGCAAGTAGCAGAAGGCGAAATCGAAGTTAAATTAGGAATTATGTGCTGAAATGGACAAGAAAACTGATCCTTTAGTTATTTTTACTCCTTCTGGAAAGAGAGGTAACTTTCCTCTGGGTACAAAAATTCTAGACTGTGCTAGGCAACTTGGCGTAGATTTAGATTCTGTATGTGGTGGTCGAGGAATTTGCTCGAAATGCCAAATTACTCCTTCATTCGGTGATTTCTCAAAGCACGGAGTAATCGTTCTCGAAAGTGCATTAAGTCCTTGGAACTCAGTCGAACAACGTTACGACGAAAAACGAGGACTGCTCAAAGGTAGAAGGCTTGGCTGTCAAGCTACTGTTTTAGACAACGTAGTTATAGACGTTCCATCAGAAAGCCAGGTTCATAAACAGGTAATAAGAAAAAGAGCTGAGGTTCGTGATATCACAATGAACCCATCAACAAAATTATTTTATGTTGAAGTTCAAGAGCCCGACATGCATGACCCATCAGGTGATTTAGAACGGCTAGTTAGTGCACTAAAAATTGAATGGGACCTTCAAGAACTTACAGCAAATTTAGATATATTAAAAATTTTACAAAAGACCTTACGAAAAGGAGATTGGAAAGTAACTTGTGCCGTTTATTTAGGTGACAATGTATTCCCTCCTCGTATTGTTAAAATGTGGCCTGGATTTTATGAAGGGTCAATTTTTGGTTTGGCTGTAGACATCGGCTCCACAACTATTGCAGCTCATCTCTGTGATTTAAGAAATGGTGATGTTTTAACCTCGTCAGGAGTAATGAACCCTCAGATAAGGTATGGTGAGGACCTGATGAGCCGAGTAAGTTACTCAATGATGAACGAAAATGGTGCAGATGAAATGACCATAGCCGTGCGGGAAGGTTTAAACGAGTTATTTTTAAACATATGCAATGATACAGATATTCAATTAGATTTAATTTTAGAAGCTGTATTTGTCTGTAATCCAGTAATGCATCATTTATTACTAGGTATAGACCCATACGAGCTTGGACAAGCTCCGTTTGCTCTCGCGTCATCAAACTCACAAGTATTTAAAGCATCTGAGTTAGGATTAAAAATTAACCCTAGTGGCCATATTTACTTTTTACCTTGTATAGCAGGCCATGTTGGAGCAGATTCTGCTGCAGTAGCTTTAAGCGAACAACCTGGGAAATCTAAGGAGCTATTACTTGTTGTAGATGTTGGAACAAATGCAGAAATTCTTTTGGGAAACGTCGATCGAGTATATGCTTGCTCTTCGCCCACAGGTCCGGCCTTTGAGGGCGCGCAAATCTCTAGCGGTCAACGTGCTGCACCTGGGGCAATAGAGCATGTCACCATTGATCCAAACACAAAAAACCCTCGATTTCAGGTTATAGGATCTGAGTTATGGTCGGACTCTCCTAACTTTAAAGATGAAATTAAAAGTTCTGGTGTAACTGGGATATGCGGTTCTGGAATTATTGAGATGGTTGCTGAAATGAGGATTTCAGGAATTTTAGATTCCTCTGGGCTGATAGGTTCAGCGAGCCAGACTGGAACAGATAGATGCTTTTCTGACGGAAGAACAAATTCTTATCTTGTGTGGGACGAGACAGAGAATGGAGGTGCTCGTATTACAGTTACGAACAAAGATATACGTGAAATTCAAATGGCAAAAGCTGCCTTGTACTCAGGTGCGAGGCTTCTTATGGATAAATTTGAAGTTGAAAAAGTTGAAAGAATTGTTTTAGCTGGGGCATTCGGCGCTCATATAAGTCCAAAACATGCTATGGTGTTAGGCATGATACCTGACTGTCCTTTAGACAAGGTTTCAAGTGCAGGAAATGCGGCTGGAACTGGAGCTAGAATTGCATTATTAGACATGCATTCTAGGAGTTTAATAGAAAAAATAGTCTTAGAGATTCACAAAATTGAAACAGCGATTGAACCCCGGTTTCAAGAACATTTTGTTAATGCCTCGAATATTCCTAATTCGGTTGAGCCATTCCCAATATTAAATTCTATTGTCAATTTACCAGTGGTGAACTTTAATGAGAACAGAAATTTAGATAGAGGTAGCCGAAGACGTGTTAAACGTTAAAATAAAACTTTACTACTTATTTAAATAACATTTTTAAATTTCTAATATTTCGTCCCAGTATAAAAAATCTAACCAACTTTTATGGAGGTAATTTGGAGGAAACTTACGCCCCATATTTTGTAATTCTTCTGCTAGTGGTTTCTTTGGGGTTGTCCTTAGTTTAAACGCAACCTGTTTTAATGATTTTGCACCTTTTTTAAAGTTACAACTTAAGCACGCAGAAACTACATTTTCCCAACTTGTGACTCCCCCAAGAGATTTAGGGAGAATATGATCAAAAGTTAAGTTTCCAGATCCTCCGCAATATTGACAGCTAAATCCGTCTCGTAAAAATAAATTAAATCGCGTAAAAGCGAGATGCCTTTTAGGTTGTATGTAATCCTTTAAAACAACGACAGACGGAATCTGAATTTCTGTGCTTGGAGAACGCACTGTTTGTTCATACTCCATCAGCACCGAAACCCTATTAAGATACCTTGCCTTAATTGAATCTTGCCAAGACCACAGAGATAAAGGGTAATATGATAAAGGCCTATAATCAGCATTCAAAACTAAAGCTGGTTTATCTTTAATATTAATAGCCTCAGATTCTGAGTTATCACTAGGCCCTAAGTACATATGAAACCCTACTAGAGATATGAAAATTTAGTAACTTTAAGGAATATTTTAATTTCTTTATCAACTTTGAAGCCTTTACTAACTTTTTTAATATTTTACGAGGTCACACTAAATCCAACTGTAATAATATAAAATTTAAACAAGCCAACAACCCATCAGGGGATATCTCATGTCCTGAACCTTCCATTACATGTGTTTCAACCTCAAACCCACATTCTCGTAGAGTCCCTTCTGCAACAGACAATGATGAAAATGGAACGACATCATCCTTATCCCCATGAATGAGGAGAGTTGGCGGTTTACTTTTACACTCTTCTGAGAGGCACTCTGGATTTAAAATTCGTCCTGAAAATCCAATTACACCCAAGATCGAGTCGCGCATTCTGGGCGCGACATGTAGTGCCATCATAGTACCTTGAGAGAATCCAATTAAAATAGTCTCTGCTTCACTCAAACCCTCCTCTTCCATAGATTGTTTAATAAAAATCTCTAAGTCCTCAGTGGCTCTTAGAAGCCCCCGTTCAGATTCTTCTTCTGTTGAACCATCTATCCATGGAATCGGAAACCATTGAAAACCGCCTGGGTTCACACTACACGTCTCAGGGCCGTCTGGAGCTAAAAAAACGGTATCCGGCAAGTGTTCAGACAATTGATCTGCTAAGCCTAATAAATCATTTCCGTTAGCACCAAAACCGTGTAAAAAAATAACCAACGAGGAGTCTACCCCTGAGCGCGAACTAACACGATTACTATCTAAAACTATTGTCATTTAAACACCTTCACGATTTTTATTTTTTGCATAATACTCCCAAAGAGCAAGAGAAGCGACACTACGCCAAGGTTTCCACCTCTGTGCAATTTTTCGCATCTCTTTTTCCTTTGGTCGATCTTTTAAATTATATAAAATGCGGGTTGCTTCCTGTAAAGCTAAGTCTCCAGCGGGAAAGACATCTGGATGATTTAGTGAAAACATGGCATATATCTCGGCTGTCCATCGACCTATCCCGGAAACTTTAACTAAAATCTCAGTGGCCTGATCTGTTGATAAAAAATGAAGCTTTTTATAGTCAATTTTGGCAATAGCGAGAGCACGAGCATAATTTACTTTTTGTCTCGAGAGACCGCATTCTCGTAACTGTTCATCAGTGGAAAGGTTTATGTTATGCTCTGAAACAAAGTCTGCTTTCTCAAGCCTGCCCCATATAGCTGCCGCAGCCTTTACACTTAGCTGTTGCCCAACAATAGCTCTTAGAAGTGCTTGGAATCCATCCTCTCGGCTCCTAAGGTTTACCTTTTCGACACATTTAACAACTCTAGCCATGTCAAAATCATTTTTGACCAACTCCAGTAAAGCATTATTTAAAGTCTGTTTATTTTCTATTTTTATCAACTTCACCCACCCATTTTAAACATTGATATATACTGTTAACACTATTTATACCTGAGTAGTTGGGTCGCACCAACATGATAACTGGTATCTTTAATATATTTGCTGCTTTTAATTTAGCTTTAGACGAGTCTCCTCCAGAGTTTTTTAGCACCAGTACATCAATTTCAAGTTTTCTAAACAAATCCACTTCATCTGTCACTGAAAAGGGTGGCCGCCCAACAACATATTCTCCATTTTGAAATGGAAATGCTTTAGTAGGCTTATCTATTAGTCTGCAAAAGATATAAGAACCGGTTAAAAAAGAAAACTCATCAAGTGACTGCCTTCCAGTTGCTAAAAAAACTCTAGACCGGGAAGGTATTTTACTAATAGCCTCTTTGTAAGTTGCAACTAATGAACAATTGACCACTTCTTCGGGGGCCCACTGCTTCCTCAAAATAAATATGTAAGGAATTTTCTTTTCCAAACATATTCGCTGAGTTCGTTCAGTTATACGATAAGCAAAGGGGTGAGTTGCATCTATGACTACATCTGTTTTCGAAGTATTTAACCAAGCAACAAATCCATTATCCCCGCCAAAACCTCCAACACGGGTCTCACAACCTAACGAAAGTGGTGTTCGAGTGCTCCCCACAAGAGATGCTGTTACATCAAAACCTCTAGCTAAAAGTTCTGGAGTTAAGAGCCTAGCCTCATTGGTTCCTGCCAAAAGAAGAATTTTCAATTACCAACCCTTGAGATAACATCACCAGTTCTATTGACGATCACAATTCCACAATCCATACCCGAATGTTCGGTTAAAGACTCTAATCTTTGAAGCGCTAAATTAGCCACCAATATAGCGAGATCATTTCCAGCCAATTCTAGTGCTTCAAGTGCTGTATTAACGTTTGAAATATTAGGTAAACCATTGTTTTGAGCTAACTGTGAAAGTTCTTTAAAATTAACTTGTGAGCGTTTTGAATGGAGATCAACAGCTCCAAACGCAAACTTAGTAATTTTACCAATACCTCCACCTATAGTGACACGGCTAACGGGGTTTTTATTAAGGTATTTAATCATACCTCCAGCAAAATCACCCATATCAAGCATAGCCTGATCTGGAAGGTTAAATAATTTTTGAACAGCACCTTCACTAGTCGATCCAGTACAACCAGCAACATGGGGGAACATAGCAGCCCTAGCAACATCTATCCCACGATGAATTGATGCAATCCATGCAGAACATGAAAAAGGACGTACTATTCCTGTCGTACCTAAAATAGATAACCCTCCAACTATACCTAACCGAGGGTTCCAGGTTTTTTTTGTAATAATTTCACCATTTGGTATCGAGATAGTTATTTCAACATTTGGTTTTTTTAAATACAGTTTTGCCATTTCATAGACAACAGAACTCATCATTTCCCGTGGCTTAAGGTTGATTGCTGGCTCACCAACTCCAATTGGCAAACCAGGCATGGTGACAGTACCCACACCTTTCCCAGCTTTAAAAGTAATTGAGTCTGATATTTCTTTAACTCTAGCAATCACTAAACACCCGTGAGTTACATCAGGATCATCACCGGCATCTTTAATAATTCCGACTTCTGACCATCCAACACCCTTCTTTGGTTGAACTAAATCAAAAGTTGGTGTTTCACCTTTGGGTAAAACAAGGCTTACAGTTTTTAAGAATTCACCTCCCCAAAGGCCAACCAAAGCACCCTTAACAGCAGCAGTTGCACACGCTCCAGTAGTCCAACCTTTCCTTAATACAATTGGTTTTTCTTGTTTCATAATCTTTTCATTATAAACGTACATGTTTGCAACGCCAAGGGACTATATTAAATCAATATTTTTCTTTGCATATTTAAACTAAAAAGGTAATACAATTAGTTATGAACTCTAATTTTCCTGACATATCTGGTTCTTGGCCTACACTCCTTCCTGGATGGGTTTGGCTATGTGGTGCCGGCCCCGGTGATCCAGGTTTAATTACCTTACATGCGCTAAACGGCTTAAAACAAGCAGATGTAGTAGTATACGACGCTTTAGTCGACAAAAAGATCTTAGAATGGGCTCCCCAAGCTGAGTTAATTTATGCTGGAAAAAGAGGTGGAAAACCTTCATTTAAGCAAAGAGATATCTCTCTACAATTGTCAGAGTTAGCAAAACAAAACAAAAAAGTTCTTAGACTCAAAGGAGGAGACCCATTTGTATTCGGTCGAGGAGGTGAGGAAGCCCAAACTCTAGTTCAAAATGGTATTCCAATACGAATTATTCCAGGGATCTCAGCCGGAATTGGTGGCCTAGCTTACGCAGGAATTCCTGTTACTCATAGGGATGTAAATCAATCTGTTACGTTTGTTACTGGCCATGATCAATTGGGAGAGACGCCCTCCTCACTTGACTGGCACTCAATATCCAAAGGTTCTCAAGTCATTGTGATATACATGGGCATGAAGCATATAGATAAGATAAGCACTACTTTAATCGATTCTGGAAGAGATCCAGATGAACCGGTAGCAATCGTTACAGCGGCCACTCTTCCTGAGCAAAAAGTTTTAGAAACCACATTGGCAAAGTGTGTAGAAGATATATCTTCTTCAAATCTAAAGCCTCCAGCAATTATTTGTATTGGTAAGTCTGTAATGATGCGACAGGTGCTAGATTGGCAGTCTCAGGCTGTTGGTGTGCCTCCCCGCAATCTTGACCCACTGGGTTCCAGCCTTTCTACTGAAAGTGCTTAAGAATGAAAAATGGTGTATTAATTACATCCCCAAACTCTGGATCAGGTAAGACAGTTGTAACTTTAGGAATTCTTAGGGCTCTAGCAAGACAAATGGAGGTAAGGTCTGCAAAATCTGGACCTGATTATATTGATCCCAGATTCCATGAATTTGCAAGCGGAAACACGTCCCTCAACTTAGATACTTGGGCTATGACTAGCGATCGTTTAAAGGATCTTTCTTGTGGCAAAGGAACTTACATAGTTGAAGGTGCAATGGGATTGTTTGATGGGGATTCATCGGGTTTAAGCGGTTCGACAGCATTGCTAGCAAAAACTTTAGACTTGCATGTAGTATTGGTCATAGATTGTTCCAAAATGGCACAATCAGTAGCTGCCCTTGTCAGAGGTTTTATAACTCATGATAATAAATTAAACTTCCTCGGTATAATTTTAAATAAACTTGGAAGTGAAAAACATGAAAAAATGATTAGAAACTCGCTTTCGGATAGTTTCTTCCCTCCAGTAATTGGAGCGCTAAAACGCGATAGTAAATTTCATCAACCATCAAGACATCTTGGGTTGGTTCAAGCCTCAGAACGAGATGATCTTGATCATTGGTTGGACCGTATGGCAGATGAAGTTGAGTTGAACATAGATTTAGATAAATTAGATTTTAAAAATAATTTAACACACATCCCAAAGAAGCATAATTCACCACCTGGACAAAATATTTCTATTGCTAGGGACAAAGCATTTTCTTTTATCTATCCACACCTCGAACAGGATTGGAAAAAAGCCGGAGCAACAATTAGATATTTTTCTCCTTTAGCAAACGAACCAGTGCCTGATTCTGACTTTATTTACCTACCAGGAGGATATCCAGAGCTCTATGCGGGTATCATAGCTAACAACAGTATTTTTATTAACTCAATGAAAAATGCTTCAAAAAAATCATTGATCTACGGAGAATGTGGCGGATACATGGTTTTAGGTAAAATTTTGATTGGTAGCGATGGAACTAAACATAAGATGCTTAACCTACTTGATTTGGTTACAACTTTCGAAAGTCCTAAATTAACTCTTGGCTATAGAAAGTTGAAGAGTATCAAAGGTAGTTTTGTTGGAAGTTTCTTTGGTCATGAGTTTCATTATGCTAAAACTGAACAGTTTAATGGTGAATCCCTATTTACAAGTTCTGACTCATCGGACAATAGTCTTCCAAATTTAGGATTAGTAAATGGTTTGGTAAGTGGTTCATTCGCTCATATCATAGACAAGAATAATATGTAGAAAACCTTATAAGCGAATAATTACAAATGTCTTCAGCAAACAGTTTTTTTAAAAATGACCCTCGAACTAGAAGAAATGTAATAGTACTAATTATAGCTCAGGCGACCCTTGGTTGCCAAATGCCAATGATGTTTGTAGTTGGAGGATTGGCTGGGAATATGCTTTCCACTAATCCATGCTTAGCAACATTACCCATCTCACTTATTGTGTTTGGTTCAATGATGACTGCACCATGGCTCAGTGCATTAATGCAGAGACGTGGTCGACGAATAGGTTTAATTATTGGAGCTTGTGGCGGCGCTTTAGGAGCATCCATCGCTGCTATAGGATTACTCAATGCCTCATTTGGATTACTTTTAGTAGGTAGCTTTTTTTCTGGGATTTATATGTCAGCGCAAGGTTTTTACAGGTTTACTGTTGCTGACAGTGCCTCAGATGAGTCTCGCCCAAAAGCTATTTCGTATGTGATGGCAGGAGGGCTTCTGTCCGCTATATTTGGGCCACAGTTAAATAATTTACTTCAGGGGGCAACTTCTACACAGTTCTTAGGCTCTTACCTAGCTATAATAGTTTTAAATGTTATAGGACTATTTTTATTTTTTGCCTTAGATCTTCCAAAAACAATCGCTGATAAGGCAAAAGTTACTACAGAAAAAGTTCGCTCAAGACTTGAGATATTAAAAACACCCAGAATTGTTGCTATAATGATTTGTGGATTAGTATCTTACTGTTTAATGAATCTTGTAATGACTTCAACACCTCTAGCAGTTGTTGGTTGTGGATTCACACAAACACAGGCAAATAACGTTGTATCAACACATGTGTTGGCAATGTTTATCCCCTCTTTCTTTACAGGACACTTAATCGTTCGCTTTGGTGCAGAGAAAATTATTGCAACTGGACTACTAATTTTAGCTTTCTCAGGAATAACTGCCTTTTTAGGCGTTGACCTAATGAATTTCTATTTTGCTTTAGCTTTACTGGGTATTGGTTGGAATTTTGGTTTTATAGGAGCCACTACATTAATCTCTTCCAGTCACAATAAGAGTGAACGAGGTGTTGTCCAAGGAACTAACGATTTTATTATCTTTGGGTCAGTCACACTGGCCTCTCTCACCTCTGGAGGACTTATGAACTGCTCTGGTGGCTCCCCACAGGAGGGATGGTCCACAGTAAGCTTAGCTATGATCCCAATGCTTATTCTTGCAGGGATAGCCTTAACATGGCTAATAATGAACAAAAGAAATTCTGTTCCAGCATAAATAAACCTCAAAGATTATAGTAATCCCAGAGTAGATCGCCATAAAAAACCCCACTTTTTTGTGATGTTTTTAACTGTTAAATCACCAGACTTTACTACTGATGGATTCTTAATTACTTGCTTAAGTAAAGTTTTAGTTGTCCATGCAGATAACAAAACGGGGAATATTTTTTTTTGACTCCTTAAACCTTTAACACCTTCGTCAAAGCTTTTCATTCCAAGTTTCCCCAATGACTTAATACTTTCATTAGAAGATTTGATAAGTGGTCTTTTACCTAAGGATTCAAGTCTCTTAACTGCACCGAAAAAAGATGCTATTCCTGCACCAAATGCATATTTACGTACTAAACTTTCCATATTACGATCCACCCCCAGTAGAAGTGCCCCCGCCCAGTAAAGATTGCCATACGTCTTATCTATATATTTTATTTGATCATCTTGTGATTTAAAAGGCTTAGATAATAAATCCCATGACCTTGCATCGACCATCTCATTGATTAGAGTTAATGGAATGTCATTCGCCTCGAAAAGAGCAACTAAGTCTTTAACAATATGAGTAGAATTCTCTTTATATTCAGAACTTTTTATTAAGTTATCTTTCCACCATTGCAACCTAATTTCTGAAATCATTGGTTCTGGTGAAGTCCAGGCAGACTTAGCAATTTCTAGGTTTGCACAGTAAAGGAGATGCAGTTTTTTTTGATCTGATGGTTCAGCAAGCAGGGAAGCTAGATACCGGTCTGAATCAAAACATCTAACCTGCTCTGAATGTTCGTTTGAGGTCAAACTTTACAATTCTCTTTAATTAATTTCCAATTTATAGCGTCTAATAACGCTTCGAAAGAAGCATCAACAATATTTGGAGAAACGCCTACTGTTGACCAACGCGTACCAGATTGATCCACACAATCTATAATAACTCTCGTCACTGCCTCTGTTCCACCGCTAGTAATACGAACCTTAAAGTCAACTAGCCTCATGTCGTCTATTGCGCTTTGATAAGACCCCAAATCCTTAGCTAACGCTCTTGATAGTGCATTAATAGGGCCTCTATCTGAACCAACCTCATCCATAGACTCCGACACAGATAATTTCTTTTCGTCTCCGATGTTAACAACTACAACGGCTTCCGAAAGTGTAACAAAATCTCCAATTTTATTCTGTCTTCTTTCAACGGTAACACGATATCGAACTACTTTGAAAAAAATAGGTAATTTATCAAGTTCTTTTAAAGCTAAAAGTTCGAAGGAAGCCTGAGCTGTATCGTAAGAATAGCCTCGATCTTCATTTATTTTTACTGTGTCTAGTAGTCGTGAAAGAGACTCTTTTTCAAATCCTTCAATCCCAGCATCACTTAATCTCTTTTTTAAATTTGATTGTCCTGCTTGATTTGACATTGGAATAATTCTGTCATTTCCAACAAGGCCTGGATCAATATGTTCGTAAGTGGAAGGATCCTTTAAAATTGCACTGGCGTGTAAACCTGCTTTATGAGCAAAAGCAGAACTACCAACATAGGCCGAATGCGTATTCGAAACACGATTTAAGATATCATCAAGTAAACGACTTGTTTTTGTTAGTTCTAACAAATTTTCTTCGCCTATCCCAAAGGAAAACTTACTCTTATAGGGCTCTTTTAAAAGCAATGTCGGTATTAATGATATTAAATTAGTATT
>CAJIZW010000011.1 GCA_905181985.1 uncultured Paracoccaceae bacterium
ATTTGAAATTTTTTAATAATTAATTAAATTTTAAGTAATATTTTTCCTCTATGAGTACCTGATTCCATAAGTTGGTGAGCATTCACAACATCACTTAATTTAAAAGTTTTATAAGTCGTAGATTTAATTTTTTTGTTCCCAAAGAGGGGCCAAATTTTGTTTGACAAGTCTGTGGCTATTTCTGCTTTGTAGGTGTCGGACCTTGACCGAAGCGTCGAACCAGTTAATTGCAAGCGTTTTAGCATTATTGGCATTAGATCAATAGTAACTTTAGAGCCTTGGTTGAAAGCTAATTGAATAATTCGAGCATCATGACGAGAGGCTTTAATATTTCGAGAAATATAGTCACCCCCTATGATATCTAGTATTATATCAGCCCCTCCCACATCACGTAAAATTGTTACAAAGTCTTCATTTTTAAAATTAATTGCTTGCTTAGCTCCTAGATCAATACAGTATTTGCAGGAGCTATCTGAGTCAGCGGTTGCAAATACGTTTAGACCTAATGCATTACCAATTTGAATGGCGGTGGAACCTATCCCCCCGGACCCACCATGAATAAGTAGATTGGCACCTGGTTTGATTGATTGCTGGAAAAATAAGTTACTCCATACAGTAAAATAAGTTTCTGGTAACCCACCGGCATCAATTTTAGTAACACCCTTAGGAATTTTTAGGCAGTGATCTTTGTTAGCTACCACATATTCAGCATAGCCACCCCCATTAGTTAGAGCACAGACATGCTCACCAATCTTAAATGAATTTTCTAACTCGCCAACTTCTACAACTTCTCCTGACACTTCGAGTCCTAATAAGGAAGAGGCACCTTTCGGTGGTGGATATAAGCCGCGACGCTGAACAAGGTCAGGCCCATTAACCCCAGCGGAAGTAACCTTTATTAATATTTCGTTCTCATTCCTAAGAGGTAAGTTAATTACTGCAGGTTTTAAAACTTCTGGCCCGCCTGGTTCAGAAATTATCATAGCATTCATTTTAGTAGGTAAGATCATACCTGTCCTCACAGTTGTTCAATTAATAATTTTTTTAACATCTCATTTTTAAGGTCATATTAAAATAACTTTTTATACGTTAAAAGTATTATTTTTTTACTGATATATTTACTGATGTCGGTTTTTGACAATAAGAATTTTGGAAATATTTTATAACTCTGATTGTTACTAGACTTATATGATTTTTAGGGACAGGTAAAATTTATATAACAAAATAAGTCAGCAATCAGTAGCGGTGTTGTAAAAGGATAGGTTTATGTTAAAGACGGTTTTATATTTGTTTTGGGGAGATTAATTCATTGGATCTTGTAGATAGTAGAAAAGGTATTTGGAAATCTGCACCCGGAAAAGGAAGAAAAACTCCTAAGGGTCGACAAGTTGTAGAACTTGCTTCTCAACAGGTCAGGGAACTTATAGGTGAACTCCCTATAAGAGCAGATTTGTTGATTGAGTTTCTTCATTTAATTCAGGATCGTTTTGGACATTTGAGTTCAGAACATCTAAGTGCCTTGGCGGAGGAGATGCGTCTGAGCCAAGTTGAAGTTTATGAGGTTGCAAGTTTTTATGCTCATTTTGATGTTGTAAAAGAAGGTGAGATAGCGCCACCTGAGTTAACGATTAGGGTGTGTGATTCACTTTCTTGTGAGCTAGCAGGTGCTCAAGAGCTTAAAACTGCGTTAGAAAAAGGGTTAGACCCAAAATTTGTTAGAGTGTTACGAGCTCCCTGTATGGGGCGTTGTGATACTGCTCCAGTTTTGGAGTTAGGGCATAATCATATCGACAATGCTACTTTTGAAAAAGTTGAAATGGCCATTTCTAAAGGAGACACTCATCTTCGGATGGTCGATTATGAAGGCTTAGATGCTTATGTGAAAAGTGGTGGATACTCAACACTCAAGGGCTATCGGAGCCACGGAAATTGGGAGACTGTTCAGAAGGTCGTCAGTGCTAGTGGTCTTAGAGGCCTGGGAGGCGCAGGTTTTCCCTCAGGCAAGAAATGGGGATTTGTTCGCGCTGCAGAGGGACCAAGATATTTAGCCGTAAATGGTGATGAAGGGGAGCCTGGTACCTTTAAAGATCGGTATTACTTGGAGCGGAATCCACATCTTTTTCTCGAAGGGATGTTAATTGCTGCTTGGGCAATTGAAGCTGATAAGTGTTTTATCTATATGAGAGACGAGTACCCTGTAGTTCTTGAAATTCTTAGGCTAGAGATCAGAAATCTCGAAAATAAAGGTTACATTGAGAAAGGTTATATCGATTTAAGAAGAGGTGCTGGTGCATACATTTGTGGTGAAGAAAGCGCTATGATAGAGTCGATTGAGGGAAAGCGAGGTTTACCTAGGCACCGCCCTCCTTATGTTGCGCAAGTCGGAATTTTCAACAAACCAACTTTAGTCCATAACGTTGAAACTTTGCACTGGGTTGGAAAAGTTTGTAGAGATGGTGCAGAGGTTCTAACCTCAATTGAGAAAAATGGACGTAAGGGATTAAGGAGTTATTCGGTTTCAGGGCGAATAAAAAATCCAGGTGTCTATCTGTTGCCATCTGGCTCCACTATTAATGATATCATTTTGGCAGCAGGCGGGATGTTAGAAGGTCAGATTTTTAAAGCTTACCAACCTGGAGGCCCTTCTTCTGGAATACTGCCGGCCAGTATAGACGATGTACCTTTAGACTTTGACACTTTGCAACCATTGGGAACATTTATTGGGTCGGCAGCAGTTGTCGTTTTATCTCAAATGGATCGAGTGAGGGATGCAGCGTTAAATATGCTCCGGTTCTTTGAAGATGAAAGTTGCGGTCAGTGTACGCCTTGTCGAACAGGTTGCAGTAAGGCGGTGCAGTTGATGGAAAAAGATATATGGGATAAAGAGGTATTGAGCGATTTATGTCAGGTCATGGAAGATGCTTCGATATGTGGACTTGGACAAGCGGCTCCAAACCCTATAAGGTTAACGATGAAATATTTCCCTGAAGAAATAAGTTAGGATAGAATATGTTTGATTCAGTCAATCAAAAAATGGTGACCTTTGTTTTGGATGGGGAAGAGGTTTCAGTTCCCGAAGATTCAACGATTTGGGAAGCTGCTAATGGTCGGGGAATACAAATTCCATATCTTTGTCATAAGCCGGAACCTGGATACAGGTCTGACGGAAACTGCCGAGCATGTATGGTAGAAATTAAAGGTGAACGCGTTCTTGCGGCTTCTTGTGTACGTAATGTTAGTGAAGGAATGGTCGTTAACTCAGATTCTGTTAGAGCAAAAACTGCTAGAGCTACAATAGTAGAGCTTCTAGTTGCTGATCAGCCAAAAGTTCCACATGACATTTCTTCCCATTTCTGGGACATGGTAAAAGCGAATGATGTTAAAGAGAGCAGATTTCCCTCAAGAGATCCAATAACTGTGCCCTTGTTAGATAATACCCACGTAGCTATGAATGTGAATCTAGACGCCTGTATTCATTGTAATCTGTGCGTTCGTGCGTGTCGGGAAGTTCAGGTAAACGACGTGATTGGAATGGCGGGTCGTGGACAGAACTCGCAAGTTGTTTTTGATATAGCGGATCCCATGGGGGACTCGACTTGTGTGGGTTGTGGTGAGTGCGTTCAAGCTTGTCCAACAGGTGCGCTTATGCCTGCAACGGTATTAGATAGCGAGCAGGCTGGGGATAGTAAGGATTTTGATCGAGAGGTTAAGTCGATATGCCCGTACTGCGGTGTTGGATGCCAACTTTCCTTTAAGATTAAGGATGAGAAAATAAAATATGTGGAAGGTGTAAATGGTCCCGCTAACGAAAATAGACTTTGTGTAAAAGGTCGTTTTGGATTTGATTATGTCCATCATAATCATCGGTTGACAAAGCCCTTAATTCGTTTGGAAAATGCCCCTTCTAAAGGATTAAATGTTGACCCTGCTAACCCGTTAACTCATTTTAGGGAGGCAAGCTGGGAAGAGGCATTGGATGTGGCGGCGAATGGCTTTGCGCATGAGCGTGATATATCAGGTGATCGAGTTGCTGGTTTTGGTTCGGCAAAATGCTCAAATGAAGAGGCATATTTATTTCAAAAACTGATACGGCAAGGATTTGGACATAATAATGTAGATCATTGCACAAGACTTTGCCATGCTTCTTCCGTTGCAGCTCTTATGGAGAATGTAGGCTCGGCCGCTGTTACAGCAACTTTTAATGAGATTGAAAATGCGGATGTGGCTATTGTTATTGGTGCCAATCCTACAGAAAATCATCCAGTTGCGGCGACTTATTTCAAGCAGTTTGTTAAGCGAGGTGGAAAATTAATAGTC
>CAJIZW010000012.1 GCA_905181985.1 uncultured Paracoccaceae bacterium
CGTGCCTGAGAGTTTAGAACAAAAATATCTAACCAAGATATGTGATTAGATACAATTGCCCCTTTTTTATTCATTGGCACACCAGATACAAAAAGCCTGAGACCAATAACAAGCAATGAACCCTTACACACAAGTTTGGTTATAAAACCCGATACAGGACGGTTTTTACCAACTAATGGCCATTCAAACATCCGAATTATAATATAAACTGCTGACCCCAACACCAAAAGACTAACTAAAAAAACTAATCGTATTATTGCTCTTACATATGCCCTGAAATTAAGATCAGGGGCTATCAGCTCTGGAGTAATATGATCAAAATCAGTCACCTTTAACGAGCTTTAGTATAGATTTCTTTATGTCTATTAGACATTTTAGACAATTCCATTACTAGACAAACATCTATCGTATTAAAGTCCTTATCTATAAATGCACCGTCTCCTACCAGTCCTCCCAAACGCAAGTAAGACTTAATCAATGGTGGTATGTTTTTTACTGCTTTTTTTCGATCAATTTGGTCTACACTTAACATGTTCATGTTCTCGTGAATCAACGACCTTGGACATAGTTCGTCTCGAGCCATATAATTATGATATAAATATGACAAAGGCTGTGCAGCGTCTGAAATATTAGTTCCATGAAAACTTGCCACCCCAAATAGAATATCAATTTTATATTCTGTAATGTATTTTGAAAGCCCTTGCCACAAATGATACATGGCTGTACCACCTCGGTACTTTGGATGAATACATGACCTTCCCAACTCAAGAAGCCGTAAACCAGATTTATGAAGCATAGTTAGGTCATACTCTTCTTCACTATAGAAACGACCGATATCTCGCATTTTTTGATCTCTTAAGACTCGATACACGCCCACTACTCCAAGAGAAGGGTTCGCGTTATCAATTAAAATTAAATGATCAAAATAGGGATCAAATTCATCCCTTTCCAACATATTAGTATGGTCGACTAATTCTCCATTTCCACCAAGTTCTTCTACAAAAACCTTATATCGCAACCTCTGAGACGACAGAATATCTTCCTCTGTTGAAGCTATCTTAATCTCAAACTCTGGTTCAAATGTTTCCAATAAAGCCGCCATTTCGATAAATTATACATATAAAACTAACAGGAGTAATTACATAACTCTAACGAAGTCCTAATTCAATCATTCGTTACTTATTTAGTATTTTCAAAATATGTTTACTGGCTTTTACTTCTCTTTCTACAGCTGAAACAATGAAATAAAAATTAATACCTGAGTGTCTTTAGATTATCTTTATATCTCTTCATATTTTCTTGATAATGGATTGCTGTTGAAATTAAATCATTTTTTTCAGAGACAGAAAGCTCCCGCACAAAGCGGCACGGTGAACCAAGATAAAGGCTTCCATCAGGTATTACTTTATTTTCGGGAACCAAAGTCCCAGCTCCAATTAAACAGTTTTTACCAATAATTGCTCCATTTAAAATTATTGCACCCATTCCAATTAACGACCCATCTCCCACAGAGCACCCGTGAAGAATAGCTTTATGTCCGATGGTACATTCCTTTCCTACCTTCAACGGGAAGCCTTTGTCTGTATGGAGAACGCAATTTTCCTGAATATTGCTTCCTAAACCAATAGAGATATGATCATTATCTCCTCGAACAGTTGAACCAAACCAAATTGACACCAAATTTTGTATTTCTACATTTCCAATCACATTCGAATCTGGGGCAAGCCAGTAATTACCACTATTTGGAACCGTAGGTTTAGTGGAGTTTATAGAGAAAAGTGGCATTATGAACCAAATTCAACTTCATTATAAAGATCAGAAACCAAACCTTCTAAAGTTAATTGTCGATATTTCTTGAGACGCTCTGCTTTCAAAATATTTTTTAAATCCTCTTCAGTTTCATCTAAATTTCTGTTGACTAAGCAATAATCGTACTCGGCCCAATGATTTATTTCTTCTCGGCATTTTTTCATTCTATTTTGAATTACCTCATCGGTATCCTGCCCCCTTCCCTTCAACCTTTCTTGGAGTTCTTTCAATGAAGGCGGTAAAATGAAAATTGAAACAACGTCACTCGCCAATCCTGAGTTTCGAATTTGTTGACCTCCTTGCCAATCAATATCAAAAATAACATCTCTGCCCTCAAGGATTGTATTTTCAACTGACTCTCGTGGCGAACCATAAAAATTTTCAAATACCTCCGCATGTTCAAGCATTTCATTATTATCTACCATTTGCGCAAACTCTGTGTGAGAACGAAAAAAATACTCTCGTCCTTCTATTTCCCCAGCTCTAGGGTTGCGTGTTGTAGCTGAAACAGAAAAAGACAAAGTCTTATCCCAATTCATTAAACGCCGCGCAAGTGTAGATTTCCCAGCCCCTGATGGAGAGCTAAGAATAAATAATATACCTCTACGCTTTTGCATTTTTCCACCAACATTTAAAACTAAACTATTAAACTCGTCTTTATTAACAAATTACAAAAAAAATTTGAAAAAGTTAAGGCCTATTCTCTTACAGCATTACCCCGATTAGGCTTTAAAAGCGCCAACTCTTCTGACACAAGAAATGCCAACTCCAGAGCCTGAGAAGCGTTAAGTCTAGGATCACAGGCAGTATGATACCTGTCAGATAAATCTTCATCTGTGATGTCTCGAACACCCCCAGTACATTCTGTCACATCTTGACCAGTCATTTCGAAGTGCACTCCTCCGGGAACTGTATTTTCTAAGCGATGTATTTCAAAAAACTCTTTAACCTCTTTAATCACACTATCAAAAGTTCTAGTTTTATATCCTGAGACCGACTTTATTGTATTTCCATGCATCGGATCACAACACCAAACCACTTTCGCTCCCTCTTCCTTTACACATTTTATAAGTTTGGGTAAATAATCTTGAACTTTCCCAGCACCAAAGCGAGCAATTAAAGTTACTCTGCCAGCTTCATTTTGAGGATTGAGTATACTTAATAGTAGTTTCAGATCCTCAACTGTGGTGGAGGGACCACATTTTAATCCAATTGGATTTTGTACTCCCTTTGCGAACTCAACATGGGCTCCTGATGGTTGTCTAGTTCTATCCCCAATCCAAATCATATGGCCTGACCCTGCTAAAGGAAGCCCTGTTGTTGAGTCAATACGTGCCAAGGCCTCTTCATATTCCAACAATAGTGCTTCATGACTAGTGTAAAAATCAACCGAATTAAGTTCCGAACTATTACTTCCACTTACTCCTGCAGCGGACATAAAATCAATACTATCTTGAATGCGAGACGCCATATCTCTATAACGAGATGCCCTCTCTTCATCAGTAAACCCCAATGTCCATGAGTGAACATGATTTATGTCGGCAAAACCACCTTTCGAAAATGCACGAAGTAAATTTAACGATGCTGCCGACTGAGTATATGCCTGAAGCATTCTTTTTGGATCTGGAACTCTTGACGCTTTATTAAATTCAAGTCCATTAATTATATCGCCCCTATAAATAGGAAGTTCAACTTCGTTAATCTTTTCTGTTGGAGCAGATCGCGGTTTAGCGAATTGTCCTGCTATCCTACCAATCTTAACCACTGGGACTTTTGCACCATAAGTCAATACCATTGCCATCTGTAGCATGACCTTAAAGGTATCTCTTATGTTATCCGCCGAGAACTCATTAAAGCTTTCAGCACAATCACCACCTTGTAATAAAAAAGCCTCTCCCTTCGAAACAGCTTCCAGTTGCTTTTTGAGGGTCCGAGTCTCACCGGCAAATACTAATGGAGGGTATTTTGATAGAGTTCGTTCCACTTCGCTTAATTCACTTTTACTTGGATAATCTGGCATTTGAACTCTTGGGAAGGAACGCCAACTAGCTTTATTCCAATCTGTAATCATTTCACTACCTCTAAACCCAATATAAAAATTAAACTGACTTACTTTATAAACCTTATTCTTTACTCTTGCCAATGCCGAATTCTTAGATAGAGATAAACAGTAGAGTTACAAAAAATTTTATTACAATAAACCGTTAACATTAGAGTAATTTTTAAAATAGTTTTACTGTAAGCAAATACTAAAAAGTTGTTTTAGGGAGCGAACTTAATGCAGTTGATCTCAGAGACTAAAAACTCAAAAAATCCAGAATCCTTTAAACCTAGGAATTATATTTTTGTATTAATAGAGAACTTTTCTCTGTTATCGTTTGCAGGGGCCGTAGATGCCCTACGTATTGCTAATAGAATAGCTCCTAAGTCATATACTTGGTCCCTTACGAGTGAAACGGGGAGTGCTGTGAGTTGCTCTGCGAATATTAGTTACAACGTTGATAGTGGTTTTTTAGAGCTCGGGAGAGATGATACTATCATTCTATGTGGAGGAGTAAACATTCAAGTAGCCACAACAAAGCGTCTACTTAACTGGCTTCGCAGGG
>CAJIZW010000013.1 GCA_905181985.1 uncultured Paracoccaceae bacterium
AGGTTTTTCTAAACTTGAGTTCAAATTAATCGGCAAAATGATAGTAAAAGTAGTAGATGGGTTAGGAAAACATGGGGAAGAAGAAAACGTAGTGGTCGAAAAATCCGTAAAACAGGAAGTTTTACAACTGTGTGAACAGTTTCCTATTTATTGATAAATTTTTAAATATAAAAATCTAATTATCTACTACCATAACAGATTTATATGCCATTTCGCTATAAATCTCCTCAACATCACATAGACTCAATCTGCCATCAGTTCGATACCATTTTAGTACTCCATTCAGCATAGCTATTATGGCCAATGCAGTAAGTTTTACATCTTTAATATCAAAATAACCCTGATCCCGTCCAAAAGTTAAAATTTCTTCTAATGATTTTTCATACTCACTTCGTAAAGAATTTACATGTTCAAAATTTTCTTCTGTCAAATTCTTCAACTCATTATAAGATATATTCACATACTCTACGCGATTTATATGAAACCTTATATGAAACTTTGTAAAAATTTTTAATCTTTTATCTGGTGCCGTCTCTATATTCTCTACCACCCAATTTTTCAGCAGAGAGTCCATATGTGTTTTCAAAAGATTAAAAAGTAAGGTCTGTTTATTAGGGGTATATAAATATAACGCGCCAACTTGGAGATCAGCTTTAGATGCAATCTTCCTCATAGAAACTGCCGCGTAACCGTATTGAGAAAAAAGGTTTAAGGCCACTTTTCGGATGCGTAACTCTGTTAGCTTTGAATCAGAACCTTTTGTGCGTGCCATTATAGGAGCCTATAGAAACTAAAAACCATTTCAAGTCTTGCTTGCTACGCTACGCATATCATCCTATCCTAATACTCTTACTTTTACCCTAAAACCCTTAAGTCAATTAGGTTAATTTTACATGCGGCTATTTCTTTTTTTGTCCTTAACTCTTTTCGGATGCACCCCAATGTTTCCAACATACAAACTCTCTGATGAAACGCAGGGGCTCAAATATCATAGCCTTATTCCAGTACATTCTTTACCAAAAATTGATGTTATAACAAAGGAAAATAAATTCAATGACACAGATAAAGAATTTAAAGGAAAGATACTTGCCTTAAAGTGTAGATCATCTGTTCTTAAAAATAAGAATAAATATTCCTCTAAAAAAGTAGAGAATTTACTACAAAAATGTAGCAAACAAAAAAAATAAATATAGAAAGTTGCTTAAAACTTTATTTTTGGCTAACAAGTTACACGATGAAATCCGTTAAGGAACAAAAATGCTGTCACCCATTCGAATAGGTATCTCCGGTCTTGGAACCGTGGGAGTTGGAGTAATTCAAATACTAAGGAATTACTCAAATTCAATTGAGGTTAAAACAGGTCGGACAATTGAAATAGTTGCTGTATCAGCAAAATCTAGAACAAAAATTAGAGATCAGCCAATAGATAGCTACCAATGGGAAAGTGATCCGGTAAGCTTAGCACTCAGAGATGATATAGACATTTACGTTGAACTAATTGGTGGTGAAAACGGTGTGGCTAAAGAATCTATAGAAGCCGCTATTTCAAAAGGGGTGCATGTCGTCACGGCAAATAAAGCCTTATTAGCGATGCATGGTAATAAACTTGCAAAAGCATCAGAAGAAAGAGGGGTTTTATTAAAATTTGAAGCCGCCGTAGCTGGAGGAATACCAGTAATAAAGGTCTTAAATGAGGCACTTTCCATTAATAAAGTGACAAAGGTAATGGGTGTTATGAATGGTTCTTGTAACTATATTTTAACCCGTATGGAAGAATCTGAGTTATCATATGCTTCTATTTTCAAAGAGGCTGATGATTTAGGTTTTTTAGAGGCAGATCCAACTTTAGACGTTGGAGGTATAGATTCTGCACACAAACTCGCACTTTTATCAAGTTTAGCATTTGGTACAACTGTAAACTTTTCAGGTGTTAATGTGCAGGGGATTGAGGCAATCTCAATAGATGATATAAAGCACGCATCAGATATGGGCTTTCGTATAAAACTGTTGGGCGTGTGTGAAATGACTGAAGCGGGACTTGAGCAAAGAGTTAAACCATGCCTGGTACCAGCAGGATCTCCACTAGGGCTACTAGAGGGAGGCACGAACATGGTTGTTATAGAAACTGAAGATTCTGGTTCAATAATATTACAAGGTCCAGGCGCAGGTAGAAATCCAACGGCTCACGCTGTTGTTTCAGATATAATTGACATTATAAATGGGTCAAAAATAAAAACGTTTGGGACACCTTATAAACTACTTAAAAATGCCTTAGTGTCTAACTTCTCAGTAGATGCCCCTTACTATATACGTTTACTACTCGAAGATAAGCCAGGAGCGCTTGCTAAAGTAACAACATGTCTAGGGAAAGAAGGAATATCTATAAATAGGATGAGGCAATATGATCATGAGTCTAGCAAAGCGCCAGTGCTAATTGTAACACATTCCACTTCCAGTGATTCAATCGAAAAGGTATTGAAAGAACTGCCAAAAACTGAAGTAATTGCGCAAGAGCCTGTAGCTTTAAGAATTGAAGAGCTAAATTATTAAAACGTTAATTAATTAAAACTTTAGCGAATCTCTTTAATGTCAGTGTTTATTTAAATTTCTTTTAATTTATTTAATTTTACATACAAAATAAGGCGAATTATATTAATGTCTCAGTCAAATTATTTTCTGAATATAGAAAATTCAATTCTTGGAAACTCTTGGCGAGGCCCTACATCACAACATGATCGTATTTCTGAAACAATTTCTCAAACAATAGATACACCTATTCAGGTATGCCAAATACTAGCAAGGTTAGGTATCACACCAAATTCTGCCGAAAATTTCCTATCTCCAAAATTAAGGGACTTATTACCAGACCCTTTTCACCTTAAAGATATGGACAAAGCGTCCAAACGGCTCGTGAAAGCTCTAGAGAACATGGAGCGGGTAGCTATATTTGCTGATTACGATGTTGATGGCGCTGCAGCAGCAACATTAATAATAACATGGCTTAGAGATCAGGGTTTAGAGACAACTCTATACGTGCCAGATCGAATAAAGGAAGGTTACGGCCCCAATACGAAAGCATTTCAACACTTATCTGAAAAGCATGATCTGATTATATGTGTCGATTGCGGCACCCTATCTTTTGAACCAATACAAAGGATAAATAATAAAACAGATGTAATTATAATTGATCACCATTTAGGGGGAGAAGAGTTGCCCCCAGCAGTGGCAGTCGTTAATCCCAACCGTCAAGATGAAGCTAGTGATTTACGTTACATCTGCGCTGCAGGGGTAGTTTTTCTCTTCTTAGTTGCAACTGCGAGTATTTTAAGGAAAAAAGGAGTTCAAAGCCCAAACCTAATAAATGCCCTTGATCTGGTGGCATTGGCTACTATTGCCGATGTAGTCCCATTAGTCGGAATAAACAGAGCATTCGTCAAGCAGGGCTTGAAAATTCTTAGACTCCGTAAGAGACCAGGTCTAAAAGCATTGATGGATGTCTCGAAAATCAATAGCCCAATCAACGAGTACCATTTGGGATTCATGTTAGGACCACGGATAAATGCTGGTGGAAGAATTGGGATGTCAGATTTAGGGGCAAGGCTATTGTCGACTGCTTCCGATTCTGAAGCGCAAGTCTTAGCTGAGAAATTAGAACAACTAAATCAAAATCGAAAAAATATCGAAAGTCGTGTCCAAGATGAAGCACTTAGTCAGATTGAAAAAATAGGGGTTGATCACTCTATCATTGTTGCTTCTGGGGACGACTGGCACCCAGGAGTCATTGGGATCGTAGCTTCTCGAATAAAAGAGAAAACTAACCGTCCAGCTTTTGTAGTAACTTTTTCAGGCGACATAGGTAAAGGATCTGGGCGTTCAATCCCAGGAATTGATCTTGGCTCCCTAATCCAAAAACTAGTTTTAGAGGGTCTTATCGAGAAAGGAGGAGGACATACAATGGCAGCAGGGATAACCCTTTCCAGGAAGCAATTAACCCCAGCGTTTGAAAGATTAACAGAATTAATAAATACAAGGGATATCACATTTCAAACTACTACAGACTACTATATCGACGGGCTCTTAATGCCGAATGCTGCAACAATCGAATTAATTGACGCACTAGATACTGCTGGTCCTTTTGGTTCGGGTGCCCCACACCCCAAATATGTATTTCCCAACCAAAGTATTCTTTTTTCAAAAAGGGTTGGCATAGACCATCTTAAGCTTACTTTTGGCTCTAACAATAAAAGTAAAATCGAAGCTATTTGTTTTAGAGCATTCAATTCACCATTAGGTGAAGCCTTAGAGAATCATTCTGGTAAAAAATTTCATCTAGCAGGAGTACTAGGAAAAAATACATGGCAAGGCCGCCAAACTGTGCAGCTTACAATCGAAGATGCCGCTCATGTGTAAAATAACTTTTATTTGTAACATTTTCCTCTTGCTACCCAAGAGGTATTTGCCTTAAAAGCTCTCTCACTAACTATATCCGGTGGTCCCTTCGTCTATCGGTTAGGACGCCAGGTTTTCAACCTGGAAAGAGGGGTTCAATTCCCCTAGGGACTGCCAAATACTTTAATAAAATAAAACTAATCAAAAATCTGTTGGAGCCCCTCCTTCACTTTTTCTTTTAGTAACAAATTCAGCCAACTCATCTTTAATAGAAATATCTATTATAGGCGCCTGGAATTCATTTATTATTTCTTTATAAACTTTGTGGGCACGCTCAGCAGTCCAAACGCCACCCTTAAGTTCCCACGCTTCAAAGTTTGACCAGTCACTAATCATAGGTTGATAAAAAGCTGTCTCATATCTGTCTTGTGTATGTTGACATCCAAAGAAATGACCATCTGGACCCACCTCTTTAATTGTATCTATAGCTATATTATCTATAGCCGTATCAACTATTGATTCGTCAAAATAACGCTGAATATGCTGCAAAACTTCACAATCCATAACAAATTTTTCAGGACTAGCAATTAAGCCCCCTTCTAACCACCCGGCGGCATGATAAACCATATTAGTTCCAGATTGCACTGCAGCCCATAGGGAGTTTGACGTTTCCCACATTGCTTGACCATCTGGCACATTTGCCGCACAGGTGCCAGAGGACCGCATGGGAAGCCCGTAAAACCGACACATCTGACCGGTCATTTGTGTTGCTCGCATATACTCAGGTGTACCAAAAGCTGGTGCTCCTGTTTTCATATCAACATTAGATGTGAAAGTTCCTAAACCAACAGGGCAACCCGGGTTTATATATTGAAGAAGGGCTATAGCTGAAAGTCCTTCGGCAAGAGATAAAGCTACCGCCCCACTCATTGTTACAGGTGCCATTGCACCGGCTAAAGTAAAAGGAGTTACAATCACCGCCTGGTTCCTCCTGGCATGGATCATTGCACCTTCTATCATAGGGTAGTCATGCTTCAGTGGAGAAACCGAGTTAATATTAGTATACATATGACACTCGCTATTGAACTCTTCTAAACTCAAGCCTCCCGCAATTCGAACCATTTCCATTACATCTTCAACTCGCTCTTTTCCTAAAGAATATGCGTGCACAACCTTATCGCATAAAATTAATTTTTCATAAAGACAGTCTAAATGGCGAACGCTAGCGTGGATGTCTATCGGTTCGACCGGATACCCTCCAGAAAAATGAATACAATTAAAAAATTGGGTAAGTTTTATAAACTCCACATAACTTTCCCATGTACCCGACCTTTTTCCCCGTGCTAAATCCCATAAATTAGGTGGAGATGAAACACTTCCAAATGACATATATTTGCCACCAATAATAATTTTTTGATCTTTGTTTCTAGGAGTAACACTAAACTGAGCAGGTGCAGTTTTTAACATTTCCATAACAAAATCTTCATCCATTTTTACATTGGTGCCTTTTACTTTACAGCCGGCCTTCTTAAAAATCTCTAGAGATTCTGGATTAAGAAACTCTATTCCAATTTCTTTTAAAATTCTAATACACCCATTATGGATGCTGTGAATTCCATCCAAACTCAATGGTTCAGTAGGTTTGTCGTTATTTATAGGCTGCTTCCACGGCATTTGTGAGGGGACTAAGCTACTTGTCCTTCGCGCGTTCCCTGCTCTACCTCCGGAGCGCTTTCTATCGGCCATAATTTCTCCTACTATATTAAAATTTATAAATTCAAATTTTCTACTATATATTATAGTTATAGTTTTAGTTCTAAATTTCTAATTACGACCTATTGCGTCGCCTTTAAGTTATGGATAATTTACTGCTATCCATTCAGGTAAAAAACTTATATCCGGTAGTATTACATCAGCCAGTGGAGCAAGTGTGTCTTTATCAGCCAAACCAGTTAACACTCCGATAGTGATCATTCCAGCTGAGTTTCCAGCTTCCATATCATGGACACTATCACCCACCATTAAAACTTGATTAGAAGAAATTTTTAATTTCGAACAGAAGGCTAAACACATTCCCGGATTTGGCTTATAACCGTAACCAGAGTTATATCCCAAAATTAATTTAAAAAATGAATGCACACCACAATCATTAAGATGTTGCACTGCCGCTTGTTCAGAATCATTCGTTGCAACAGCAAGTGAAATATCCATTGCTATTAATTTAGACAGTACGTCATTTAATGCAAAAACTTCAAACCCCTTTGTGTTCTCTGAAACTTTGTTACTCAAAATCAAAAGATCCGAAAAATTGCAATTTGGGAGTATAGAAATTATTTTAGAAATTCCAGCTTCTGGAGTATCCGAGATAACAATACTATCAGAATAAAATGTTTTTTTTTCAAGATCATAACCTAATAGATATGCCACTTCTGGTAATAAATTCTTATCAAGCTTAGGGTAGTTTTTTGAAATCTCTTCAAGAAATTCAACTATCCAACTACCCCAAGTTTTATTAAAGTCCAATAACGTTCCATCTTTATCAAAAATTATTCCCTTAATTTTTTTCATTTAATGTACCTAATATACTGCAATTAATGATATCTAACTACGTTACTTAGTTAAAATTATTATGGTAAAAAAGTGTATTAATATCTATATATTAAACAAGAGAGCATCACAATATTCTATAGCCATTCAGTAAAGTACAAAAAAATTAAACCTTCAATAGAAAAACTAAAAACATGACCGACAAACAGTCTAAAAATCAACCAGAACGAAGTGTAAAAAAAGCCATCACAAATGGATGGAAAAAATGCTGTCCATCATGTGGGAATGGTTCATTATTTAAAAGTTACCTCAAAGTCAGGACGGAGTGCTCCAACTGTAAAATAGAGCTATTTCACCATCGAGCCGATGATGGCCCTGCATATCTCACCATTCTCATAGTCGGTCATGTACTCGCACCCCTCCTACTATTGACCTATAGTAAATTTAATCCCAACCCTTTAGTAGTCGCATCTTTATTTTCCGTCGGCTGCATTAGCCTTTCGTTATACCTACTACCTAGACTGAAAGGCACCATAATTGGAATTCAGTGGGCAAAAAAAATGCATGGTTTCAATCTTATTAAGTCTAATATCTCACAAGAACGGATATAAAGGTAAATGCAGGAAACAAAAATTAGAGATGCCAGTAGCGTTATAATCGTTAGAGAGGATGGACCTGTCCCCACGGTATTGATGGGTCAAAGGGGAAAGACAGCAGCCTTTATGCCAAATAAGTTTGTTTTCCCTGGAGGAGCTGTAGATCCCATTGATGCAGATGTAAAATTGGTAGGTGAGCCGAATGAAATATGTTTAAATCGTCTAGAAAAGTATTCAAATATAAATTCTTCTACTGCCTTTCTAACTTCTGCTATTAGAGAGGTTTGGGAGGAAACGGGATTAATGTTTGGAAAAAAATTTCCTAAGAGACTTGAAAACTTGGGTAACGAAAGCTGGGATAGCTTCTTTAAAAATGGTTATGGCCCTTCTGCAAAAAGTTTTCGTTTCATTTTTAGGGCAATAACTCCCCCAAACAGAACAAGAAGATTCGACGCTAGGTTTTTCTTAGCAGATGCTAATCTAATTCTTGGTCAACTCGACGATTTTTCTGACGCCAGCGATGAGCTAAGTCATTTGCAATGGGTTTCCTTTGAAGAAGCCCGCAAACTAGATCTACCATTCATAACAGAAATTGTTTTGGCTGAAGCCGAATCACTAACTCTCCAGAACGGTCCTCCAGATTCAGTACCATTCTTCAATAATAGCCAAGAAAGTTCGGATATACTTAGAATTTACTAACCTTAAAGATTATAATTTCAAAATCTGATTAATCAAAAAACTATATATTAGTAAGCTAATCCATCTGGATCATCCAGTCCATTTATTCTGGCGCAAGCAATAGCCGTGTTAGCTAATAAACATGATATAGTCATTGGACCAACTCCTCCTGGGACTGGAGTTAGACCTCCCGCAACTTGTGAAACACTCAAGAAGTCAACGTCTCCTACAATTTTAGATTTTCCATCCTCTAAAAGAACTCGATTTATTCCTACGTCAATAACAGTAGCACCCTTTTTTATCCAGTCTCCTGAAATCATCCCAGGCCTTCCAACTGCGGCGACCACTATGTCTGCCTGAGAGGTGACATCCTTTAAGTTTTTTGTCCTGCTATGCGCAATAGTGACAGTACAGCTTTGATTTAGTAGTAATTGAGCCATAGGTTTACCTACGATATTAGATCTTCCTACAACAACTGCATTCAAACCTGATAAATTTCCATTATAATGTTTCAAAAGTAATTTTAGGCACCCTAACGGGGTACACGGTACCATAGCTTTTTGTCCTGTTGCAAGCAAACCAACGTTCGATATATGAAATCCATCAACATCTTTAGAAGGATTAATAGAGTTAATAATCAAGTCCTCATTAAGGTGATTAGGAAGGGGTAATTGTACTAAGATTCCGTGGATTGTATCATCAGCATTTAAGTTTGTTACTAGTTTCAATAGGTCTTTTTCAGTCGTATCTTCGTCAAGCCTATGCTCTACTGACTTCATCCCCACTTCAATTGTCTGTTTACCTTTAGACCGTACGTATACATGACTTGCCGGATCATCCCCAACGATAACAACAGCTAAACCAGGAATAATAGCATGATCTATCTTTAAGGTCTTTACATATGCCGTAACCTTTCCTTTAAGTTCGGTCGCAAAGGCTTTTCCATCAATTATATTTTGCAAAGTTATTTTCTCCAAAAATTATATTAATTCTAGATCTAAAAAAAATTTACTTTAAGTTGAGGGCTCTGGATCTAAAGTACTATCACCTTTTAGCTTAGGTTTTTTAGCTCTTGGTATTGAGACTACTGATGGTTTTATATCATCCAAACCGTCATCATCGTCATCGTTTCGATTTAACGGTTTTCCAGAAATTACTTTGACTATTTCAGGACCAGTTAATGTCTCATACTCTAAAAGCCCTAATGCTAAATTTTCAAGATCCTTAGACTTTTCAGTTAAAATTCTTTTTGCTGTTTCATAACCCTCGTCTATGATTTCTTTAACTTTTTCATCAATTATTTTTTGAGTCATACTGGAGTGATTAGATCCCCCACCATACATTCCTAGATAAGAAGTCTGTTCATTTGCGTAATCAACATGCCCTAACTCTTTTGTAAATCCAAATTGAGTGACCATCGCCCTAGCGATCTTAGTGCATTGTTGAATATCAGATGCCGCGCCAGAGGTTACATTATCTGCACCAAAGATTAACTCTTCTGCCACTTTTCCACCCATAGCCATAGCTATCTTTGACTTATACTTTTTATAGGTAACAGACAATTGATCTCGCTCAGGTAGGCTCATAACAAGCCCTAACGCTCTGCCCCTCGGTATAATAGTGGCTTTATGTATAGGATCATGTTCAGGAACGTTTAATCCCACAACAGCATGGCCAGCCTCATGGTACGCTGTTAATTTCTTTTCATCTTCTGTCATTACCATTGAACGCCGCTCAGCGCCCATCATTACCTTATCTCTAGCACTCTCAAAGTCACCCATTGTAACAAACCGTCGTCCAATCCTGGCCGCTAACAAGGCTGACTCATTTACCAAATTAGCCAGGTCAGCTCCAGAAAATCCTGGTGAACCCCTTGCTATAATCCGTAAGTCTACATCAGGGCCTAAAGGAACTTTCTTGGAGTGGACCTTAAGAATTTTTTCTCGTCCTTTAATGTCTGGATTTGGAACCTGAACTTGTCTATCAAATCTACCAGGCCTTAGAAGTGCCGGATCGAGAACATCAGGCCTATTTGTTGCCGCTACAATTATTATTCCTTCGTTAGCCTCAAAACCATCCATTTCAACTAGCAATTGGTTTAATGTTTGTTCCCTTTCGTCATTTCCTCCGCCATAACCTGCGCCACGTGATCGTCCAACAGCATCGATCTCATCAATAAAAACAATACATGGGGCATTTTTTTTTGCTTGCTCAAACATATCCCTCACTCGGGAGGCACCAACGCCAACAAACATCTCCACAAAATCTGAACCAGAAATTGTAAAAAATGGAACACCAGCTTCCCCAGCAATAGCTCTAGCTAACAGTGTTTTCCCAGTACCTGGAGGACCTACTAAAAGAGCCCCTTTCGGAATTTTACCACCAAGACTTGAAAACCTTTTAGGCTCTCTTAAAAACTGTACTATCTCTTCGAGCTCATCTTTTGCTTCATCAATGCCTGCTACATCGTCAAAAGTAATTTTTCCCTGCTTTTCTGTAAGTAGTTTAGCCCGGCTCTTACCGAAGCCCATAGCTCCGCCTTTTCCGCCACCTTGCATACGATTCATAAAGAAAAGCCATATTCCTATAATAAATAAAAATGGCAACAAAGTTCCAACGTAAGATAAAAGCCCATTTTTTTCTTGTGGCTTCGCATTTATCGCAACTTTATTTTGAAGAAGTATCGGTGTCACATCTACGCCCTGTGGTTTTACAGTCATGTATTGCTGAGTAGCTGTCTGAATAATTATTTGTTCGCCATCTAATGTCGCTCCCGAAACTTCTCCTTTTTCCACAATTGAAATAAAATCTGAATAGGGAATTGTTCTAGAGCTTAGAGTGACTTTATCTCCACTGAATAAATTAAATAACGCTAATATTAATAAAAACAATACCACCCAAAAAGCTATTTGTTTCACATTATTACTCAATGAAATTCTCCCAACAAATCGTTTCTGCTCTATTATACAAATGTTTATGCTCTTTAGATAGGTATAACTTTCACAGGTTCAATACCTAGTCACACTCGAAAAAATCTTTTTCTTTTGTAATAGAACTTAACTCCCATAAATCATCACTTTCTAAGAAAAGTGCTACTTCTAAATTGTTACCAATCCAAACCGCAGGAGATGAAATTAGAGCGTATTTTGGTATACCAAAACTTTTCCAATTAGTGAAACCTGATAATGCCTTTTCACCTAAAGGGCGAATACAACAATTGGATAGCGGGGGGCCCTTTACAAACCATCTATGATCCCAAACATTATTAGGTTTAGTAACATAGTGTTCTATTGCTTTGTACTCTCTGCTCATCCTCATTTGTTTTCCCACAGGGAAAAAATAGAAGCCTTTTAAGGTGTGTGGCTTATATTTTAAAAGTGCTGTAAGTAAATTACTTAACTCTGATGACCTCGGCCCAAACTCTGACTTCGTCAAGAATAGTATTGCTTTAAGCAATAACCTTCGTTGGATTTCAATTGGGTGTTTTAAAAGTAAAGGTACGTGAAATACAATATCTCCATCTTTAAAAGTCACACATTCATTTGCCACGACCCCGGTATATACATCCAATGCCTGCCTTGCCTCACGAAGGTTCTTAGATGCAGTGACTACACTTTGAACGTTAACGCCCATTTGATCTAGTAAGCTTAGGGACTTTCGAACTCTTATCCGATGAAATTTCGTGTCATCATTCGAAGGATCTTCAATCCATGTAGTTTTTGTTATATTTAAAAATGCTCGCAACTCTTCTCGGCTTGTATCAATCAAAGGCCTTAAATAAATTACATTATCGAGCTTAAATGAAGGTAGCATTTGTGAAAGCCCATCAACCCCCGACCCACGGGATAGTCGTATAAAGAAATTCTCAACAACATCATCTCGATTATGGCCTAAAGCTACGAAACTTATGTCATTTTCTATTGCCCAATTAGTGAGGAGTTGATACCGAGCTCTTCTCGCAGCAGCCTGTACATTTCCTTTTTTATTCCAATTTTCCCAAGTTAATACACTATGTTGGATATCCAGCTTTGAGCAAAATTGTGAAACTTCATTAGCCTCATCCTTTGCTGTTGGCTTAAGGTTATGATTAACAGTTGCAACTAATATTGTCTTTTTAGTTACTTGAGCCCATTTATAAATTAAGAGTAGTAAAGCAATTGAGTCTCCACCTCCAGAAACTGCAACACCAATCTTAGAAGCCTCAATCCCAAACAGCTTATCAAAATCTATAGTCAACTCTAAGTTCTTCTCTATTTTCACTGACAGTTTAATTCCATAGTTTTTTGAGATGCATCATCTGCAAAATCTGAGTCTGGATACTCAATTCGAAGCTCCGTGAGCATTAAACAAGCCCGCTCAAATTGATTTAGCTCCACAAAAGAGACACTAAGGAAATAGAGTGCTTCTCCAGCGCGGGGAGCTTTTGAAAAGCTAGAATAAATATCAAGATAAGTTTTTGCAGCCTTGCTCCACTGCTCCTTAACCATTAATGCCTTACCTAACAAAAACATAATCTCCATCCTTATCTTCCCATTAGTATACGTATCTAAAAAAACCTCTAACTGCTCGACAACTCCAGTTGAATTACCAGCCCTCAATAATGTCTCAATTAAATAAAGCTCATTTCTTTCTAGCGCCGTTACACCTTTGAATATTTCAGGGTTGATAGAAGTTTCTTTCAATCGCACTTCAGGTTTTCCAAGAGTATTACCTTGAGAAAAATTCTCTATGTTACAATCGAGCTCTATATCGCAAAGTCTAAAACGAATGTCAGAAATATGGTTCGTGCCATCGCGAACAATTCTTTCAATGCGGTATTGTAAATTTTCCACTTGAGATATTATACTAATTAGCTCTTTTTCAATACTATTTATACGATCTAAATGCTCTCCTTTTATTATCAGATTTTCAATTTTGGACGTTCTCAACTCCAGTTCAAGAGACTTTATCTCACCAAAAAGTGTTGGGAGCTCGGCCCTAATATCTGAAAGTGTCCTATCTTGAGAGAAGCTTACTGTGCTTAACCAAAAGTAACAAAATAGTAAGAAAGTATAACGCATATAAGTCATAACTTAATTCCTGTGAATAGTAGTTACAGTCCGTCTATTTGCTGAATAGCATTTTTCAGAGGAACATATTTTGAGTGGTCTTTCCTTTCCAAAGGTTGATGTCTTAATTCGAACTTCATCGACACCATTTAAAACAAGAAAATCTCTAACTGCGGCAGATCTTTTTGCACCAAGAGCTAAATTATATCCTCGAGTGCCCAGTTCATCCGTGTAACCATTAATAATAATTTTATATTTGTTATTTTCAATCAACCAAACAGCTTGTGAGGTCAAAATATACCTCGCACTTTCATTAAGGTCAGTGTTATCAATATCAAATAAAATAGTTTGCCCAATCACTCCTGTAAAATATTCGGCCTCTCCAAAATCTATAAGACTATTAATCATCGAAGGCTTGCCATTAGTTTCTTTGATATCATTAGTGCACGCAAAAGTTAGCACAGACATTATTATGCAAATAACTTTAAAAAAAAACTTCATTAGCTTCAATCCTTTTTAAAAGGAAATTCTCAATCTAACTCAACTTTAACATAAGTAAGTGACATTGGGTATCTCTGCTTTAGTTTAACAATTTTGACCATGATGGGTCTGATGAATTCGCGCGTACCGGTTTTAAATTCTGTCCAGTAATGTCAACCGAGTAAAGAGTTGACGAACCGCCAGACCCAGAAATTTCTCTGGTAAACATTATAACTCTACCGTTTGGTGACCATGTCGGTCCTTCATCTAAAAAAGAGGTCGTTAGAAGGGTTTCCTCTAATCCTTCTGAAGTCATAGTTCCAATATGGAAAAAACCTTCACTTTGCTTAGTAAAAGCAATTAAATTACCTTTTGGGGCCCAAAAAGGCGTCCCATAGCTACCTTTTCCAAAAGAAATTCTTTTTGCATTACCTCCGTTAGACGGCATAATATACAATTGTTGAGTTCCTGAACGATCGCTTTCAAAAACTACTTTACTACCATCAGGTGAAAAACTTGGAGCCGTATCTATAGCTACTGAAGATGTAAGCCGCGAGCGCGAATTAGAGGCTACATTTAACTTGTATATATCAGTATTAGTTCCCGTACTTAAAGAAAAAACTATGTCTTCTCCATTAGGTGAAAAACTAGATGAAAAACTCATTGTTCCAGGCTTTTCTTGTAAAATTATTTTTGTTCGCGACCTTATATCCAATAGATAAATCTGAGGAGAGCCTGACTCATACGAAGTAAAGAGTAGTTTATTCCCGTTTGGAGAGAACCTCGGAGCCAAGACAAGAAAATTCTCTTCATTAGTAAGAAAGACTTGATTAGCCCCATCATAATCCATTAAAACTAATCGTTTTTTTAAATTATTTTTTGGCCCTTCCTGCGCTACAAAGGCTACTCTGCTATCAAAGTATTTCTGTTCTCCAGTTAATCTAGAGTATACCTCATCAGCTATCTTATGTGCTATTCGACGCCAACCCTTTTTAGGTCCAGAAAATTTCAACCCATTCCCAATCTGAGTCTCTGAGAAAACATCAAATAAGCGGAATTTTACAGTAATATTAGTTGTTCCATTAGATGAGACCGCGCCCACCAACAATGCTTGCGAGTTTATAGTTTTCCAATCACTAAAGCGAATTGGGTTATTAAAATTGGTAATTTCAAATATAAGTGTTCTATCTTCAATAATTTTGAACAAACCTGTCCCCTGTAGATCACCAATAATTACAGATGTAAGGTTTTCAGCTATCTCACTTAAATTATTTTCAGCAACAAAACTAGGTAGAGCAAGAGGTAAAGGTTCTATTATTCCTTTATTAATTTCTATTTTAAGTGGCTTACCGACCGCAAGAGATCCACAAAGAGATATGGATAATGCAAGTATTAAGGGCATTATTTTTGAAATTAAACTATTACAAAATAATTTTTTCATTTAAGGCTCATTCCCTTTAAATTGAATCGCGCTTCCACGTTCTTCCAATAATTATATTTACTATTTGGCAATTGATATCCGTTCAGTCCACAGCGAATTATAGCACGCCTTGCCACATCAAACAATTTACTAGCTGTCATATAGTCATCTCCTGAAAAAGACTCAAAATTGATAGATGAGATTATAGGTTTTCCATTTTCTCTTAGCGAAAAAGAAATTAAAATATCTGCTTTTGAAATGTCTTGTCTTCCAAGACCAAGACTAAAACACTCCCCAACAGCAGGTTCT
>CAJIZW010000014.1 GCA_905181985.1 uncultured Paracoccaceae bacterium
AATTAATTAAAAAAGGAAAGATTAAACAATTTGGTTTTTCAGAGATAGCCCCGACATCTCTTGAACGAGCAAGTAAGATACATCCTGTTGCTGCTGTACAGTCTGAGTATTCTTTGGCGACCAGATATCCAGAGCTTGGATTACTTCAAAAATGCTTAAGCCTTGGTACTACTTTGGTGGCTTTTAGCCCTGTTGGTAGAAGTTTATTAACTGATAATCCACATGATCGTGCAAGAGCTGAAAAAATGCCATTTTTGAAAAATAATCCAAGATTTATGTCACCAAATTTGAAGAAAAATGTGGAAGTTACAAGTAACTTTAGATTGTTTGCAAGAGAGCGAGGTTATAGCGCTGCATCTTTATCGATCGCTTGGCTTTTAAGCCGGGGACCACACGTTTTGCCTATACCTGGAACAAGAAGTCCCAAGAGATTGGAAGAGTTAGCACAAGGTATAAACCTAAAACTAACAGAAGGTGATCTTAGAGAAATTGATAACCTATTACCAGTGGGATGGGCCCATGGTGATCGTTACTCTACTGAGCAGTGGGTTGGTCCAGAACGATACTCGTAATGAGTAGCTTTCTTTATTAACCTTATCGATGGAGAATGATTTGAAAAAAATTCAAACACAAGGCTTACACCATATTACCATCGTGGGGGCAGATAGACAGACATCAATAAACTTTTGGGAAGGCCTTTTGGGTATGCCTTTTATTTTCGATCAACCCAACTTAGACAGCCCTGATGAAGACCATATTTATTTTGACCCTGGTGATGGGAGATTAATTACTGTTTTTACAAATGAGAAAAGGAAACCGGACCCCACACATACATCAATAAATCAAGGTGCAGTTCATCATTTAGCTTTTTCTGTTAGTCAGGCGACGTTTGAGCAAGTCGAAAAGAGGCTGGATGAAAGAGGTATTAATCACTCTGGTCGGAAAGATAGAGGATTTATGCATTCTATATATTTTCGAGACCCTCTTGGCTTACTTGTTGAGTTGGCCTGTTATCGTTTTTATCCTCCAAAAGGCTTCAGTCACGCTGACGTATTAATTGAAGCACATAGAATTAGAAGTGCTAAGGGAGACAAAAATATTTTAGAAGATCATCTCTCGGATGCCATTGAATGCTTAGTAGAAAGGAACAAGCCCTCTTTATCCGTCGACAGATCACCTAAGGACCCATATTCGTAGAAAGTAGGCTAGCTAGGAACCTTTCTAAACTTTACTAGTTAAACAGCTCTGCATCACTCTAGTTAATCTTTGAGAGAAAGTGATAAGTTCTTCTGGTGTTTTCCCTTCTAGGATCTGCGCTTGATCAAAAAGTAACATAGAGACATCCTCTGCAATACTACTATCACCCTTTTTTATTATACTATTAAGAGATTTGATAAGCCTATGATTTGGATTTATTTCAAGTATTCTGGGTGATCCTTTAAATTCAGGGTTATGAGACATCATCATTTTTTCCATTTGGATGTCCATTCCATCTTCATCAGCTACTAAGCAGGATGGGCTTGAAGTTAGTGTCTTGGACAAACGGACTTTGGAGATTTTTCCTTCAAGGTGATGTCCAATTTTTTCAATTAATTTTTCAAATTTACCGGCATCAACTTCTTTCTTTTCTTTTTTGTCTATTGACCCAAACTTGTCTAAATCTGCACCACCTCTGGAAATAGATGTAAATTTTTTACCATTATACTCAGACATAATAGGTATCCAAAACTCATCTATTGGGTCGGTAAGTAAAAGTACGTCTAACCCTTTTGATTTAAACCCTTCAAGATGAGGGCTTGTTTCGGCTTTGGCTAACGTTTCTGCGGATAAGTAATAAATTTGATCCTGTCCTTCTAGCATGCCATTAATATAGTCCTGTAGGCTTAAGTGCGAGTTTTCTCTAGAAGAATGGAAACGACAGATTTCAACAATCTTTCCTCTGTTCTCAGAATCCTCATACATCCCTTCCTTAATTACTCGGCCAAAGTTCAACCAAAATTTGTCAAACTCTTCCTTGTTTTTTTCAAGTTTCTTTTTAAGTTCTGAAAGTACTTTTCTAATTATTGACTTTCGAATTTTTGCAACAGCTGGATTTTTTTGTAGCATTTCCCGACTTACATTCAGATCCACGTCCGGTGTATCTACAATACCTTTGATAAAGCGTAACCATTTAGGCACTAAATCATCACAATCATCAGTTATAAAAACTCTATTTATGTAAAGTTTTAATTTAGATTTTCGTTCTGGATCAAATAGATCAAGGGGTGGTGAGGAAGGTATAAATAAAAGCTGAGTAAAATCTATTACACCCTCTGTTTTATTATGTAATGTCATGAAAGGTTCGTCAAATGATCCACCAATTTGATTATAGAAAGATTTGTAATCCTCCTCTTTTATTTCCTTAGGACTTTTTGTCCAAATTGCTGTTGCGCTATTTAATACTCTGGACACAGTGTCTGATTCAAGCCACTCAATTGGGTATGAAATATGATCAGAGTATTTTTTTACAAGATGACTTATTCGTACTTCGTCAAGGAACTCTTTGTCTTCCTTTTTTAAGTTCAAAGTAATTGAGGTGCCAGCGGTATCCTTATTTGATCTAGAGATATCATATCCCGTGTGTCCGTCACTTTTCCACTCAAAGGCGTCATCCGTTCCGGCTTTTCTAGAAGTAACAGTAACATTTTCTGATACCATAAAAGCCGAATAAAAACCTACACCAAACTTACCAATTAAAGCTATTTTACTTCCTTCTTTATCTTTTGAAGAATTTAACTTTTCAATAAAGTCTTTTGTTCCAGATCTGGCGATAGTTCCAAGGGCTTCTATCATCTCCTCTTCATCTAACCCGACTCCATTATCAGAGATGGTTAATGTTTTATCTTTTTTATTGGAGCTGATTATAATTTTACTAGCATCCGTAGAGCTCACGTTGGCATCAGTTGAAGATAAATAGCGACGTTTATCTAAGGCATCAGAAGCGTTAGATATTAATTCTCTAATAAATATCTCTTTTTGGGAATAAAGAGAGTTTATAACAATATCTAAGATTTTACCTGTATCTGCTTCAAACTTATGATTTTTTACCGACATTTTTGGACCTTCCATGAATACAATACCTTTGCTAAATGGTAGCTATTTTTTATTTTTCAACACTAATCTGTGCTTATTTTTTTATTACTTACGTCAATAACCAAACTTTTTAATATAAGGATCTAATTTTGGAAGGATTTCAGAAAGCTGATCTTCATAGTTGGACCATCTTCCTTTGGCAGTTTTATATATATTTTGTGTTACTTGATTATAACTTGCAGTAGAGATTTGTGTCCTTTCTTTTGCTGTTTTTGTATGATCCAAAATACCATCGACCCACTTCAGTCCAAGAAAACTTATTAAAGGCCTACAAATGCCATCGACGTCCTCAATTAAATCTTCATAACGTACCGTTTGTGCATTTAGTTTTAATTTACTCTCCAGTGCTAACCATAACCCCATTGTGGCATCATAGAGTTCAGTTGATTTTTTCAGACTTATAAAATTCCCTGTTCCTTTGTTAAATTCAAAATTCTGCATAAAGCAACTTAATACACAGTCACAAGGATGCCTAAGGGCAATAATGAATTTTGCATCAGGGAAGGCATGGTGGAGTAGCGGAATATACCGAGTGTTAAGAGGATGTTTGTCAATAATTAGGTTACCCTTGCTACTATATCCCAATTGCTTTTCTAACTCAAATTTATAT
>CAJIZW010000015.1 GCA_905181985.1 uncultured Paracoccaceae bacterium
GGGCGAGCCAGCGCGCAAGAATGATCATAGCATTTATAGCGATGTCGATTATAATTGGGTGGGCTGCATATTTTGGTTTACCTAAGGAAGGTGAGCCTGACATTGAAATACCAGCTCTTTTCATATCAGTACCATTTCCTGGGATATCAGCTGAGGATAGTGAAAGACTCCTCGTAAAAGTAATGGAATCTAAACTTCAAGATCTAGATGGTTTAAAAAAAATTACTGGAAATGCTTCTGAGAGTTATGCCGGGGTTGCCTTAGAATTTGAGTTTGGTTGGAATAAAACAAAAGTACTAGCAGATGTTAGAGACAAAATGACTCAAGCTGAAGCTGAATTTCCGTCTGGAGCCAAACAGTATTCTGTAAATGAAATTAATTTTTCAGAATTCCCAATTGCTATAGTCTCAATTTCAGGAAATTTACCCGAAAGAACACTTTTAAAATCGGCAAAAGAAATACAGAAAATAATTGAAACTCTTCCAGAGATTCTAGAAGTTAGTTTGTCAGGACATCGCGATGAAATGCTGGAGGTAATTATCAATCCTTTAGCTTTAGAGGCTTATAACGTTTCTGCATCTGATCTAATTTCTGTTGTAAACAATAATAATTTACTAGTAGCAGCAGGAAAAATAGAAACCTCCCAAGGTGCCTACGCAATAAAAATCCCATCATCATTTGATAATCCTCAAGATGTTTACGAGTTGCCAATAAAAGTTAACGGCGACCGGGTAGTAACTTTAGGCGAGTTAGCCAAAATAAGATTGACGTTTGAGGATCGAGCTGGAACTGCTCGTTTTAATGGTAAAGACACTATTGCACTTCAAGTAGTGAAGAGAAAAGGTTTTAACATTATCGATACTAGTGCATTAGTTAGAAAGCAGGTTTTTGATGCAGTGGAAAAATGGCCAGCAGATCTAAAAAACTCGGTTAAGGTAGACGTAACATTTGATCAATCAACGAATGTTGGAAGTATGGTTAGACAGTTAGAGGGATCGGTCTTAACAGCAATAGCACTAGTTATGATAGTTGTACTTGCTTCTTTGGGTGCCCGCTCAGCACTTTTAGTCGGGTTTTCAATTCCGACATCTTTTCTACTATGTTTTATTCTCCTTGGTATTATGGGAATTACAGTATCAAATATTGTTATGTTTGGGCTTATCTTGTCTGTAGGTATGTTGGTAGATGGCGCTATTGTAGTTGTCGAATATGCTGATCGAAGATTGCAAGAAGGCATTCAACCAATGAAGGCATACTCAGACGCTGCAAAAAGAATGTTTTGGCCAATCGTGAGCTCTACAGCTACCACACTTTGTGCATTTTTACCCATGTTATTTTGGCCTGGGGTTCCTGGTCAATTTATGGGAATGCTCCCAATAACTCTTATTTTTGTTCTCAGTGCTTCTTTAATTGTAGCACTAATTTACCTACCAGTTTTAGGTGGCGTAACAGGTATAATAAGTCAGTTCTTTTCAGGGATTTCTTCATGGTTACGTAGCTTCAATTATCTAACAAGATTATGTTTCTTTTTAATTTCTTTTTTTGGCCTGTTTATATCTTGCATGCAATTGTTGAATTCAGAGTATATTTTTATTGCAGACGTCATTCCTCCATTTGTTAAAAGCGTTTTAGCAGCACTATTTTTTATAATAATGGCAACTTGTGTTTCAATTGCAATGGGAGCGATTTCAATAAGTAGACCCCAACAGAAAATCTCTGCTGGGTACAAACGAACCCCATTTGGGCATTTTACAAAATTTATTGTAGGCAACCCAATTATGCCCTTAGTTGCAATTGGGTTAGTCAGTTTTTTCATTATTTCAACTTTCAGTATTTTTAAAGCAAACAATAATGGTGTTGAGTTTTTTGTTGAATCCGAAACGGAACAAGCCATCGTTTATGTTAGAGCCAGGGGGAACCTTAGCCTTGAAGAGAAAGATGTATTAACACGACAGGTTGAAGAAAAATTACTATCAATAAAGGGTATTACTGCTGTATTTGCATTTGCTGGCGAAGGTGGGCTTAGGGCAAATGATGGCGGCATCTCCACTCCACTTGATACGATCGGTAAAATTCAAATTGAATTAGCACCCTGGGGGAGCAGACGCGACGATTTAGAAATTATTCAAGAAGCTAGAGATAAAATGTCACTTATACCAGGCATAAAAACAGAGATTCAATCTCAAGATCGAGGGCCAGCTCAAGGTAAACCTGTAAATTTGCGCTTAACTGGCAATAATTGGAATGACTTAAAAGAAGCTACCATATTAGCCAGAACAAAATTTAATAATACCTTAGGATTAATTGATATTGAAGATACACTACCTCTTCCCGGCATAGATTGGGAATTGAATGTCGATGTTGAAGCAGCAGGGAGGTATGGGGCTGACGTTAATATGGTTGGAGCAATGGTTCAGTTAATAACGAGAGGTCTTTTATTAGATACAATGAGAGTCAGCAGCTCTGAGGAAGAGATTGATATTCGCGTAAGACTTCCAAAGGACCAAAGAATTCTTTCTACCTTAGATAACTTGAAAGTTCGAACACGTGATGGCCTAATCCCTTTATCTCAATTTATTAGCAAAAAGGTTGTTCCCAGATTAGATAGAATCGATCGCATAAACCAGTCTCGTTATTTCGATATAAAAGCTGACATAGCACCTGGCTTACTTAATGAAAACGGTGTTGCCTTAAATGCAAATGAACGAATAGAATACATAACAAGTTGGATATTAAAGGACCGTCCTTTTAAGTCTAATATAAGTTTTGAATGGGCTGGAGATACCGCTGAACAAGAGGAAAGCCAGGCTTTCTTGAGTTCGGCTTTCGCCGCCGCGCTCGGTCTCATGTTCATTATTCTTTTAGCTCAGTTTAATAGCTTTTATAATTCAGCATTAGTTCTCTTAGCAGTTGTTTTGTCGACTTCAGGCGTCCTGATAGGGATGTTGGTTATGGATCAAACTTTCTCGATTATAATGACTGGCACCGGTATCGTGGCTTTAGCTGGCATTGTAGTTAATAACAACATTGTCTTAATAGATACTTACTCAGAGTATTCGCAATATATGCCAAAAATAGAAGCAGTTATACGGACGTCTGAAGCACGAATTCGGCCAGTACTGCTCACTACGGTAACAACTATGGCAGGTCTTACACCTATGATGTTTGGTCTTTCACTGGATTTTCTTAATGGGGGTTATACAATAGACTCTCCGACAGCTCTCTGGTGGAAGCAGCTGGCGACCGCCGTCGTTTTTGGATTAGGCGTGTCAACAGTCTTAACATTGTTTCTTACACCAGCTCTCCTAGCTTTAAGGGTTTGGATAACAGCGGGGGCATATGCCTCTTTAAAACACTTAATTTCATTGGGTATGGGTCGTAACTCAGAGTCGTCTAGAGATATAATATTAACAGGTTTATCAAAAAAACTATCAAATCCACTTTTATTGTGGGAGTTTCCTGAAAATGATGTAAAATCTAGTACATATAAAAGCCCTAACTACAAATTTAAACGAATTAAGTTTTTTAAAAAACAATAGTTTTTATAAACTTTTGAAAGAAGTATTTCTAAAATGTGTTCCGGATATTTAACTATTAACAAACAAGCGTTAATTAATAATTTAAAAAAATTACAACGCTTATCGACATCTGAAACAGGTTCAGTTGTTAAGGCTAACGCTTATGGACTAGGCTCAAGAGAAATTGTAAAAATATTAGCAACTCACGGTGTACGAAAGTTTTTTGTTGCTACAATAGACGAAGCCAAAATTATTCGAAAAACCCTTGGAGAGTTTCCTGAGATATATGTATTTTCCGGACATTTATTAGGTGACACTAGGAAATTTATTGATTTGAAGGCTAGGCCAATCCTAAACTCAATAAGTCAATTAACCCGTCACAATTCATTAACCAACGAACTTCCTTTCGCAATCCAAATTGATACTGGGATGAATCGTCTAGGCGTTA
>CAJIZW010000016.1 GCA_905181985.1 uncultured Paracoccaceae bacterium
TAAAATATACCAAAATAAGGGAGCGATAAACCCATCTGATAAATTTTCTGCTGCGCTTTCAATCGTACTACGAACAACTCCAGATTCATCTAAATTACTAATGTCTCGGCCTACTATTTTTGCGACCATTATTCTTCCCTCAGCAAGACTTAATCTAAGGGCTTCAGCAACTGCTGTCACATGATCTATAAGGCTCCTAAAAGCTAATAAGACTGCTACTGAAAGTACCTCTAAAACCCAAAGTTGAGGGATTGAAGCTATTATATAACCAAATATAATAGAGACCGTAACTAAGCCACCTAATGTGAGAGCACCGTTCCTCAACTTATGCTGACCTTGATTATAGTTTACATCACACCAATTTATTATGTTGCCAATTATGACAACTGGATGAGTTACTCGATTCCAAATAATTTTTGGTTCACCAAACACCGCATCTAAGAGCATACCAATGGACAGAACTAACAGAACACTCAATTCAAGGCCTTTTGGATTCGCTTCCAATCCAATTCCTTTTTTGGCAACCCAAAACGAATCCAATTTCTATTATAATCAAAAGTTCGCGTCAGTATTTTAGCAGAGGCTAGATGTTCGGCGAAAGAAGTGGCATCACCAACTGAATACAGTCTGAACAAATTAGTGCCTCCAATTAGCTGATAGTTCTTCATGAGCTTATCTAGTCGAGCAGATAAAACAATTAACTTTAATCTAGTTTCCTTTGCCCAATCTAAATCTTTAAGTGCTTGAGTGCCGATTACCAAAGCTGGCCCTGATACTTGCCATGGTCCCAAAGCTTTTTTTATAGGGTTCAATGTTTCTTTTGTCCCCACCGCAAACCCCAACCGAACTCCCCCCAGCCCCCAGAACTTTCCAAAACTCTTTAGAACGATGAACCCAGGTTTTTTTGTAAGAATGGCTAGGCTGTTTTCTTGAGTGGTATCGCAGAAGCTCTCATCTATTATAGTTAACTTTCTATGGTTTTTAATAACTTTGTTTTTTAGGTGTAGACGGCCATCAGGGTTGTTGGGATTTACAACTATTTGTACATCTCCATCTTTTGGAACCAGGCTAAACCCAGCATTCCTAAAAGAGGCCTCATGTTCAGAGTATGTAGGGCCTTCGATTGTCACGGTCCTATAGGTATAAAGAAATGGAATAAGTGCTATTAAAGCAGATGCTCCTGAAGAACATAGAATAGAAGAAGATGTAGGGAGATTCCAAAATAATTTTGCAGCAGAGAGAATGTTTCTAAATGTTTCGTCGTCAGGAAGAGCTTCCCACACATTTTTCTTAAATTTTGTCAGAGGGTAAGAATTAGGGTTAATTCCGGTTGAGAGATCAAGCCATTCAGCCTTTTTGCCTCCGAAACTAGCAACTGCTGCGTCTATTTTCCCACCATGCTGGTTAAATAAGGTTTTCATAATTTTTTAAATAAGGGTGGATGGCGAGTTATAAAATGGCCTTTTATTTGCTCCGGCCAATTACGATAAGGAACAACACCATTTTCATTTTCAGAATGAAGTTGAGCATAATCTAAGATCGCTTTTGCTGATTCCTTAGTGGGTTCGAAATTACCTAGCGTATAAGACATTTTATTTTCTGCTTGGATTGCAATATTACACCCATGTGAACAACCCATTAAGCATGGATGGGTTTTAGTTATAACTCCTGAAAAACTTTCTTTAAGGTTTTCAACTAACGAAGCTAAACGTTCTCCATCTGTCAGGCTCATATCACCAGCTGACCAATTTTCACGCTTGCAAGTCTCACATATTGTTATGTACGTCTTCATTTAATTATTTTAACTCACACTTTTGTTAACGTGGTATCTATAGGGTATACTAATTACTCTTTATACTATTAATTTAGTTTAAATTATTTTCAATAATAAACATTGAGATTTATATTGCAGTAATAGATTTACAGTTTATAGAAGTCTATGACAAAGCCCCAGTGGCCAGAGAGGTTGGCGGTTTGCGTGACTACTCAAATAGAGGTCATAATAGCTGCATTGTCATGTGCTAATACTTACTTGCATTTAACTCTCCTGGTAAAGAACGACCGTGATGAGGAAATTAATTTGTAATTATAATGCTAGCACTATTGATCTAATAAAGTTTATTGAATTGATAAGTAAAGCTTTTAGAGTGGAGTAATTTTATGAGTAAAATTGGAATAATGGTTTGTGGCCACGGTAGCAGATCGAAAAGTGCCGAACGAGAATTTGGATTACTTGCAAAAGGCTTAAAAAAACGGTTTCCAGAAATCCCTGTTGAATACGGGTTTTTGGAATACTCTGCTCCTAACATTCATATGGGTCTCGACTCACTGAGAGATCAGAGTGTTGAACACATAATTGCTGTACCTGGAATGCTTTTTGCAGCAACACATGCAAAAAATGATATTCCGTCAGTTTTATTAACTTACCAAGAAAAAAATCCAGGTCTAAAAATAAGTTACGGTAGAGAGCTTGGGCTACACTCTGAAATGATTGCTGCGTTTGAAGCTAGAATTTTAGAAAGTCTTAGTGTTGATCATGTTCATAAAGGTGATCTTTATCAAACTATGTTAGTTGTAGTTGGCAGAGGTACTTCAGATACGTATGCTAATGCCGAGGCTGCTAAGTTAACGCGCATTGTAGCAGAAAATTTAGGATTTGGGTGGTCCGAAACTGTATATTCTGGTGTTACTTTCCCATCAGTTGGCCAGGGTTTGGAAATCGCATTACGATTAGGGTATAAAAAAATAGTTGTAGCGCCATATTTTCTATTCTCTGGAAAACTTATAGATCGCATATATAACTACGTTGATTTGGTGGCGGAAAAGGCTACTGATGTGACTTTTTATAAAGCGCACTATTTGTCTGATCAGGATCATGTAATAAATACGTTTGTAGAAAGGATTGCTGAAACAGAGTCGGGAACTATGGAGGAAAACCATGATCTGATGGCATCTTTTAAGAAACGTTTATCGCTAGGAGAGGTAGATGTTCACCATCACCATGCGGAATATCAACCGTTCACAGATCCCGAAGATGATCAATTTCCGGCGGGTGAAGATCATTGTGATGACCACAGCCATAGTGCCAGTGATAGCCACAGCCACAGTCATGGCCACAGTCATGGGGTTTATAAACATATTGCTCACCCCAATGGCCCAAGGACAATGATTGATCAGGGAGTTTGTGGCTGTTTTATGGGACAGTTCCCAGATTATGTGGTGGAAGAAGAACGTAGATTAATTGCTCAACGTAAAGCTAATAGCTGATGAGTTACGACGGCTCTGAGATAGGTAAGATTGTGTCTAAAGAAAAACAATTAACCTATGAGCGAGACCCAAAGAATATATATGCCAAGAGTTTTAAAACTGTACAAAATGAAGGTAAAATTGACACAGTACCTTTAACGCTACGACCCCTAATAACCCGATTAATTCATTCATGTGGAATGCTGGATATAAAAGACCAGTTAGTTTACTCTGACAACATTTCAATTAACGCTGCAAAGGCCTTAAAAGCTGGAGCGAATATTTTGTGTGACTGTGAGATGGTTTCGTCTGGTATCATTCGGAGATATCTCCCAGCTAACAACAAAGTTATCGTTACATTAAATGACCCTAAGGTAATTAAGGGCGCTCAATTAATTGGAAACACTAGGAGTGCCGCTGCCGTTCAACTTTGGGAACCTTTTATTGAAGGCGCAGTAGTAGCTATTGGAAATGCTCCAACAGCGTTATTTCATTTACTAGAATTATTAGACTTAGGATTTCCTAAACCAGCATGTATACTTGGATTCCCAGTTGGTTTTGTGGGTGCCATGGAAAGTAAGTTAGAATTAGAGCTTAATCCTAGAGCCTGCGAGTTTATCACCCTAAAGGGGAGAAGAGGAGGTTCCGCCATGGCATCGGCGGCCGTAAATGCTTTAGCTGCGGGTCTGCCAGAGGTAGTAAAATGAAGCCATGGCTAAACGTTATTGGAATTGGAGAAGATGGTTTGCTTGGGTTGTCTGAGGATGCTCGAAATGTTTTGAATAATTGTGATATAATAATTGGTGGAGATAGGCATCACAATCTATCAGAGGAAATTACGGCTGTACGTCTAACATGGCCGTCACCCTTTAACGCTTTAATAGAAAAACTTATATCTCTTAAAGGAAAAAAAGTTGTTATTTTGGCTACTGGTGACCCCTTATGGTTTTCGATAGGGGCAAGACTTAACCATAAATTTTTAGCTGAGGAGATTACATTTTACCCACAGATATCAGCATTCCAACTAGCCGCTGTAAGAATGAAATGGAGTATGGCAGATACTGAAATGCTTACTGCCCATGGTCGGCCAGTCGAACAAATCCTATCATTTTTTCAACCTAATCAAAAAATGATTATATTAACTTCAGGTTCTGATACACCAAATTTTATAGCAAAGTTATTAAATGAGAGGGGTTTTGGTAAGTCAGAAATGACTGTTATGTCAGACATGGGTAGCATCGAAGAAAAACGTTTTTATGCTCTGGCTTCAGGATGGTCTCATACAGTGCCAAAATTTAATACTCTAGCCATAAATTGTATTGGAAGTCCTGGTGCTCAAATTACGACAAGAGCTGCTGGCTTGGATGATTCACTATACGAACATGATGGTAATATTACAAAAAAAGAAGTTAGGGCAGTAACGATTTCAAAACTTATGCCAATGCGAGGGGCTCTTTTGTGGGATGTAGGCTTGGGTTGCGGTTCTGTGGCAATCGAATGGATGCGAGCCGGCTATGACTGTAGAGCGCTTGGAATTGAACCAAAAAAGAAACGAAGAGAACTAGCTATGAAAAATGCAATAGCACTTGGAGCACCGAAGCTAAGTATCATAGAAGGTTCTGCTCCTGATGCATTAGATAAGCTAGAAAGACCTGATGCTATATTTATTGGGGGTGGGTTTAACCAGAGTACTTTTGACATCTGTTGGAGAGAGCTCAAGCCCTTTGGTCGTATAGTTGTAAATGCGGTCACATTAGAAACAGAGGCCGAATTGTTTAAACTAAAGGAAACACAAGGAGGTGAATTATGTAGAATTAGTATTCAAAGGTCAGAAGCTATAGGCAATCGCACTGGTTGGAGACCTTTAATGCAGGTTACTCAATGGAGTAAAATAAAAGATGCTTGGTAAATTATTTGGCTTAGGATTGGGTCCAGGAGATCCAGAGTTAGTTACTGTAAAAGCTGTTAGAATTCTTAAATCTGTAAGTGCTGTAGCATTTCCAATTTTGGAGGGTAAGGAGAGTTTCGCTAGGTCAATAGCGGCTCAGTACATACCGGAAGAAATAGACCAGATCTCTATTGTTGTTCCTATGACACAGGATAGGCTTCCAGCACAAAAAGCATATGACGAGGCTGCACATCAAATTTCAAAAGTTTTGGACCGTGGACAGGATGTAGCTTGCCTTTGCGAAGGAGATCCATTTTTTTACGGATCATTTATGTATATTTTTGCTCGATTATCAAAAATGTATGAGGTAGAAATTGTTCCTGGTGTGACTTCGATGACAGCATGTGCTGCGGTAGCGAAAATGCCCCTATTAGCCAGGAATGAACATTTGACTGTTATACCAGGCACCTTGGCGCCAGAGGAGTTACGAAACCGTATTCTAAATGCAGACGCAGTAGTCATTATGAAAGTTGGACGCCACTTAGATAAAATTAAAAAGGTTTTAGAGGAAGTAGAGCTGTCAAGTGAGGCTATATATGTGGAGTATGCGTCTTTACCAACACAACAAGTTTTAAAAATTATCAATGCCCCCAAAACTGCGCCTTATTTTTCTATGATACTTGTTGCAAAGGGAGCTGATCCATGGCTTTAGACCCAGTTATTTTGTATATGAATAAGGCTGGTTTTATTACAGCTGAAAAAATTTCGAAAGAATTTTCGTTTAAATTGCATGGACGAAAAAATAGAGTTGATGTCGCAGAATTTATTTTTGATAACGCTTTAGATCATATAAGAGAGTTATTTTCTTGTGGCACACCAATTATTGGAGTTTGTGCTTCTGGCATATTGATCCGAGCCGTTGCTCCATTGCTTCGTGATAAATCTCTAGAGCCACCAATTATTGCGGTATCGGATGATGGATCTGTTGTTGTTCCTCTTCTAGGTGGTCATCGAGGAGCAAATAGATTGGCTGTAAGGATAGCTAAATTTCTAGGAGCAAAAGCGGCTGTAACAACGGCAGGGGAAGTTTCCTTAGGTATTGCATTAGATGAACCTCCCGAAGGATGGTGTCTGGATCCTGAAAGTGATGCAAAAGCTACTATGGCTAAGTTACTTTCTGGTGGTGGAGTAAAAAAAACTGGAACAGAAATAAAAAATGCACACTGGCTAAATGTTTTACCTATTGGAACTGATGTTGAAATCCTGTGCACAACAGAAATAAATAAAAATAACTTAAATCCAGATATAATTTTTTACCCTAAAATGTTTTCTCTTGGTGTTGGGTGCTCCAGGGATTGTCCCCCACAGGAATTAAAACGTCTAGTAGATAGCACTCTTCTTGAAGCTAACGTCAATTATCACGCGATTCATTCTATAAATACTTTAGATTTGAAAGCTGATGAACCGGCAATTCTTGACTTGGCTAATGATTTGGGGATTCCTTTAAGATTGTTTGCCTCAGAGGAATTAGAGCAAGAAGCATATCGTTTGGAATCTCCATCAGAAATTGTTTTTAAGGAAGTTGGTTGCCATGGTGTCAGCGAAGGAGCAGCTTTAGCTCAAGTGGGAAATGATGGTTTTTTATCTATAAATAAAAAGAAAACAAAAAATGCAACATGTGCCTTAGCTTCATCGGACGTACCATTGGTTGACTTAAAAGGAAGAAGTAGAGGACGATTGTCGCTTATCGGGATTGGACCTGGTCAGGCAGACTGGCGAACACCAGAAGCATCTGTGCTTATTGGCGAGGCGGAAGAGATTATAGGATATAGTCTTTATTTGGATCTTTTAGGGCCTGTCGCAGCTGGTAAAAAGCGAACAGATTTTTCTCTTGGGGATGAGGAAAAACGTTGCAGATACGCTCTTGAGAGAGCTGCGGAAGGTGCAAATGTAGCACTTATTTGCTCTGGAGATTCAGGGATATACGCTATGGGTGCCCTAGTCTTTGAACTTCTAGATAGGGATCCTAAAAGTTTTGGGGTAAGTTTAAACGCACGCAAAGTTGAGGTCATTTCTACTCCAGGTGTTTCGGCCCTTCAGGCTGCTGCTGCTCGGTCAGGTGCGCCATTAGGTAATGATTTTTGTGCGATATCTCTAAGCGATCTTTTGACTCCTAAGGAAGATATTCTAAAAAGGTTGAATGCTGCCTCTATTGGTGATTTTGTTGTGGCTCTGTACAACCCTGTTTCAATGCGAAGAAAAAAATTATTTGAAGACGCACGGGAAATTTTCCTTAAAAATAGACCAGAGAAAACACCCGTTTTACTCGCGAGTTCTCTGGGACGACTGAAGGAAACAATAAGGTACACGACTTTACTTGAAGTCAATTCGTCAGAAATAGATATGTTAACGGTTGTAATAGTAGGTTCTTCTAATTCAAGGCTAGTTAAAATGGGTGATGGATTTAAAATGTATACGCCAAGGGGGTATTCAAGAAAAATCACTGGTCTTTCAAATGATACTTAATAGAATAAATAGGTTAGATATATGGCCTTTAGGAGTTTTTTCATGAAAGTTTATTTTGTTGGTGCTGGTCCTGGTGACCCTGACCTTTTAACCTTGAAGGGCCAAAGAATAATCTCGAAATGCCCTGTATGCCTTTACGCAGGTTCTTTAGTGCCTGAAGCAATTATAAATGGAGCCCCGGAAGGTGCTCTTGTTATGGATACAGCGGTTATGAATTTAACAGAAACTCATGAACAAATCATAAGTGCTCGAGAGCGAGACGAAGATGTAGCTCGAGTGCACTCTGGTGATCCCTCTTTATATGGAGCAATAGCGGAACAAATTAGATTATTAAAAAAAGATAATATTGACTATGAAATTATCCCAGGTGTGCCAGCGTATACAGCAGTTGCGGCGGCTTTAGGTATTGAGCTAACTATCCCTGAGATCTCTCAGTCTTTGATACTTACACGAATGTCGATGAAGTCTACTTCAATGCCAAAAGGTGAAACCCTAAAGAACTTTGCGGCAACTGGTACAACATTAGCTATCCATTTAGGAATTAGATATCTACGAGAGATAGAAAGACAATTAATCCCCTATTATGGAGAAGACTGTCCTGTTGTAGTAGCTTATCGTGCTAGTTGGCCAGATGCTATTTATCTAAAGGGTACTCTCAGCGATATCCGGATTAAGGTGAAAAAAGAAAAAATTACACGCACAGCATTAATAATGGTTGGACCAGCCATGGCAGATATAAGGGATTTTAGGGACTCAGCACTGTATGACCCTCAGATACCACATTTATTAAGACCCAAAATTAACTAGATTTGAATTTTTATGTAAATAGTTTGACACCTATGATTTAATCAATATCATTCTGTTACGTTGGGGTGCGTGGAAATGACAGGGTATTTGCCAGAATATATAATTGATGAGCTTGGAAAAGCTCGGAATAAAAAATTAGAAAAAAGTATTTCTATGAAGGTAAAGTTTAACGATAAGTTTTACCCAATTATTAAATTTTCAGATAATAGTTTTTCAATTCAAGCAATGGAAGATATTAAATTACGTGGTCTAGTTGATATATATTCGAATAATTCGCATTCCTATCAGGCGTTAATTGTTGCGCAGCAGGTTAATGGTGACGTAATCGACTTTAGCTTTAAACGTAATACTATTATCAAGTCAGGACCTGCCTTGGACTTTGAAAAAAAAGAAAGCCTAATTTCTGGATTTTTGATTAAGTATTAAAATTTTGTTTAAGTATTTAGAGTGCCTCTCTTTTATATAAATTATTGTCCAAAGGGTCTTGAAGTTAGTGCTTTTAGGTGGTTAAGCAAGGTCTCTTAAAAAGGATTGGTAAATTAATATAATGACACGGATAGTTTATGTTAACGGTGAGTACGTACGAGAAGAAGAGGCAAAGATATCGATTTTTGATAGGGGCTTTCTATTTGCAGACGGTGTCTATGAAGTTACTAGTGTTTTAGGTGGTAAGTTAATTGACTTTGAAGGTCATTTTGTGCGCTTAACTAGGTCTCTCTCAGAGCTCCAGATGGTTAACCCTATAACCTCAGAGGACCTTTTGAAGGTGCATAGGGAATTGGTTCAAAAGAATAGTGTTGTAGAGGGTTTAGTGTATCTACAAGTGACACGAGGCGTTGCTGATAGAGATTTTGCCTTTCCAGATGATATCTCGCCGACGGTTGTCATGTTTACCCAAGAAAAATCTATGTCAGAAAGCCCACTTGCGCAGCGTGGAATGAAGGTTATTTCTATAGATGATCAGCGTTGGGGTAGATGTGATATTAAAACAGTACAACTTTTATATCCGTGTATGGGAAAAATGATGGCAGTAGCGTCTGGTGCTGATGATGCCTGGATGGTGCATGACGGAAAAGTAACTGAGGGGACATCTAATAATGCTTATATTGTTAAGAATGGTACTATTATAACTAGGGAATTAGGTAATGAAATTTTGAGTGGCATTACGCGTTCAGCTATACTTAGGTACGCTAATGTAGCGCAGATGAAAGTTGAAGAGCGAGCGTTTACAGTTGAAGAGGTCATATCAGCTGACGAAGCTTTTATCACTTCGGCCACGTTATTTACTACCCCTGTAGTTGAAATCGATGGAAAAAAAATTGGTACTGGTAAGCCTGGTAATGTTTCAAAACGGCTTAGAGAAATATACATTGAAGAGAGTTTAAAAACAGCAATCTAATCTT
>CAJIZW010000017.1 GCA_905181985.1 uncultured Paracoccaceae bacterium
CTTTAATTTCATCTTTAACTAATATTACTTTAAAATTTTGTTTATTCCCTGCCAACAAAATACCATTTCGATCAAATATTTCTCCTCTAGTAGGGGTAAGTAATCTAATATTTATTCGATTTTCTTCCGCCAACAATCTGAATTTACTGGATTCATTCACTTGAAGAAAATGCATTCTATAAGCCAAAGTACCTGAAAAAATTGCCATTGCACCACCAAGAATGAAAATTCTTCTATCATGACGACGCTTATTATATTCAGTATCTATTCCTGAGATATCCATTAAAGATTTTCCATAGACATACCCCGACCTACCGTCTCTGACCCTTCAAAATGCCGAACCTTTAGTATGCTATGTAACACAAAGATTACTATCGGGTATATTAAGAGAGTGAATGCAAGCTGCAAAAAAATCATTCCCATAGGTGGACTTTCAATCTTAAAAATAAGTTCCATACCAATTTGTAAAAATGTTAGTAAAATCAAAATACTGTTAACGAGTACTAATTCTTGACCTAATTTTAACCGACCTTGAGATAAAGAACGCCATCTTAGAAATTCATAACCGATTAAAGATAAAGCAGGCCAAAGACCTAACGGCTTTAATAATACAATGTCTGAAATAATATGGACAAACAAAATTAAGATAACTGGTAAGTAACTTGGTTTGCGAATGAGCCAACCTACGGTAACTAAATATATTAAATTTGGCCAAAGAACTTCCTGATACACAATTCTCATCGGAAGTAATTGAAATGAAAGAATAATAAAACAAATCATCAAATATTTAACGTAATAAATCCAGGATTGTATATTTTGAAAATTAACCATTACCCTCTTTTTACTACCTTAAATATTAGATTTAATCTGTTACCGTATTTGTAATAACTTCACCCAGAACATCAGAAGGATCAACTGTGTGAGTTTTAATAACTTTTAAAAATTTAAGTCTTCCATAATTTGCAACTAATTTCACTCTCAACCTTTGATCAGCGTCTCTTATAACGTGCCCAACAAGCACGTCAGAAGGAAAAACGTTCCCATCTCCAGAAGTTACAACCCTATCACCGGAACGGATCATTTCTTTGTTTTCAACTATTTCAATTGGCGGTCTGAGAGAATTATCACCAACCAAAAGTGCTTTTTTTCCAGAAGGTTCAATCTTAACCGGTATCCGACTACTACTATCTATTATTAAAACAACTCTGCTTAATTTCTCCCCAACACCAAATATTCTTCCAACCAAACCGGAACTGTCAACTACCGCCCAGCCATCGTTAATACCATCAAAAGCTCCAATATTCAAAAGGAGCGATCGCCTAAATGATGAGCCACTATCAGAGAGGACTAGTCCAGTTATATATTTTAGGCTTGGATTAACCCTTACGTTGTTTAAATCTAATAACTGAGAGTTTTCTTCTTCCAGACGTATTGCTGCTTCTCTCCAGTCTCGCATTTTTTGAAGCTTTAGCCTTAACTCCCTGTTCTCTTTGACCAGATTACTATAGGAGCCAATACCTTCTGAAATACTAGACAAACCTCTTAGAGGTCCTAAAACCCATTCAAAATTTGGCATTAGTTTATCAAGTGCCGCCATGCGTACTCGTTCAGCACGTGAATTATCAATTTTCCATAATATAAAACTAAAAAGTGAGAAAAATACTAGTGAGACAATAAAAATTAACCTTATTGTTCTTCCATATTCATCTTTTGATTTTCTCTCATTCACTAGATACTTATTTCCACCAAAGTGTCCTGCTTAATGTAAAACATATTAACTATCATAATCAATTATATGTCGTAACTGCTTCTCATACTCCAGCGCCTTTCCTGTCCCTAATGCAACACAATTCCTACTATCATCTGCGACTGTGACTGCTAAACCTGTTTGTTCCCGTAAAGCCAAGTCTAACTCTCCAAGAAGTGCACCACCACCTGTGAGCATAATTCCCCGGTCAACAATATCAGCTGAAAGGTCTGGCGGAGTAGCCTCTAGTGCAAGCATAACAGCATCACAGATCTGTTGAACTGGCTCTGCTAATGCTTCAGCAACCTGGGCTTGGTTTATTTCTATTTCTTTAGGTACACCCGATAGTAAATCTCTACCACGAACCTGCATAGCAGCCCCTCTATTGTCGTCAGGTTTTCGTGCTGAGCCTATAGCTTCTTTAATTTTTTCAGCTGTAGCTACTCCAATAAGCATATTTTTATAGCGCCTGAGATAAGACATTAAAGCCTCATCCATTCTGTCCCCTCCAACCCTAACTGAGTTAGCATATACAATGTCACCCAATGAAAGCACGGCCACTTCAGTCGTCCCTCCACCAATATCGACAACCATCGACCCTGTCGGATCGATAATGGGCATACCAGCACCAATAGCTGCAGCTATCGGTTCCGAAATAAGTCCCGCTTTTCGGGCTCCTGCACCCAAAACAGATTGCCTAATAGCCCTCTTTTCAACTGGAGTTGCTCCTTGAGGTACGCAAACAATTATCTTTGGTTTAGTAAAAGTTGAGTGCTTATGAACTTTACGAATAAAATGCTTTATCATTGCTTCTGCAGAGTCAAAGTCAGCAATAACCCCATCTTTAAGAGGTCTAATAGCCTCAATGCTACCCGGTGTTCGCCCTAACATCAGCTTCGCTGCGTCTCCAACAGCTAGGATTTCTTTTGTACCATTTCTTATGTGATAAGCTACGACAGAAGGTTCGTCCAACACGATACCCTTACCTTTAACGTACACAAGCGTATTTGCTGTACCAAGGTCAATAGCCATATCTACCGAAAAAATATTAAAAAAGGAACCGATTGCCATCTATTAAACTTTCAAATGAAATTAAAGGGTATTAAAGAAAAATTAAGTAAAAAAATAAATCAAATCTTATTAAAGATATAATCTAATTTAGTGTTAATTTAAAAAATAGTCAATTTAGGAAACATCTTTGTACGATATATCAGCTATATCTAACCCAACCTTTTGTCGTCTAATTATAAGTCTATTGAGGGCATTTACATAGGCTTTTGTTGATGCGACCACTGTATCTGTATCTGCAGATTCCCCTGTTGAAATTTTCCCATTTTCTTCCATTCTAACAGAAACAATCGCCTGTGCATCTGTACCTTCTGTTACTGCATGCAC
>CAJIZW010000018.1 GCA_905181985.1 uncultured Paracoccaceae bacterium
AGCACTAACTGAGAAGGGAATTATCCAAGGGGGTATGATCCCAAAGACTGCTACTGCTCTGGTTGCACTAGAAGGTGGAGCTAGAGCTGTTGTTATATTAGATGGACGTGCACCTAATGCATGCCTCTTAGAGCTATTCACAGAGCATGGGGCCGGCTCAATAATTCGCTTATAAATAGTAACTTAACTCAAATAAAGTGCAGATAACTTACGAAGAAATAGAAAAATTAGTTAAGAAACAGAAGTTAAAACATCTTAGGTTAAATATTTTCTAGAAAGTAAAAAAATGGCATCAGATAAAAAAAATATACTTTTCACTTCCTTGTCAGAGCTCATTGAAATTAGAAAAGAATCTCTAGTAGAGTTAACCCAAGATCTTATTAAAATTCCCACGTTAAATCCACCAGGAGAGAATTATTTAGAAATCTGCGAATATCTAAATAAAAGATTATCTAAAATTGGCTTTGAAACACAAATAATTAGAGCAAAAGGTACTCCTGGAGACTCAGACAAATACCCACGTTGGAATATTATTGGAAGAAAAGAGGGTAAAAACTCAGGAGAATGTGTCCACTTCAATTCTCATACTGACGTTGTTGAAGTTGGGTTAGGTTGGACATTTGATCCGTTTGGCGGACAGGTTTTTGAAGGAAAAGTCTACGGTCGTGGAGCCTGTGACATGAAAGGCGGCCTGGCGGCATCGATTATAGCAGTAGAAGCATTTTTAGAAGCTTGCCCTGAGTATAATGGAGCAATTGAAATATCGGGAACCGCAGACGAAGAGACTGGTGGTTATGGAGGTGTAGCATATTTAGCAGAAAAAGGTTTTTTTTCACCCCAACGAGTCCAACATGTTATTATACCTGAACCTCTTCACAAAGACCGTATATGTCTAGGCCATCGCGGGGGATGGTGGGCTGAAATAGAAACTTTTGGAGAGATCGCACACGGAGCCATGCCATTTGCCGGTGATTGTGCTGTGCGTCACATGGGCGAGGTGTTAAACGAGTTTGAAGAAACTTTATTTCCTAATCTAAAAAAACGAGTTACCGAAATGCCCGTGATACCAGAGGGTGCGAAAAACTCCACCATGAATATTAACTCAATCCACGGTGGTCAGGTGGAGCCAGATCCAGAAAGCAATGCTTTACCCTCTCATTGTGTTCCCGATAGCTGTAGAATAATTATTGATCGACGTTTTCTGATTGAAGAAAACGTAGAAGAAGTCAAAGCAGAAATAGAAGACTTGCTAGAAGGAATAAAATCGAGAAGACCAAAATTTAAATATGAGGTAACTGAGTTAAATCGAGTTATACCCAGTATGACCGATAAAGAGGCACCTATAGTAAAATCTATTGCCGCTTCTATAGAAAAAGTTTTAGGTAAAATTCCAGATTATGTCGCGTCACCTGGTTCTTATGATCAAAAACATATAGATAGGATCGGCACTCTTAAAAACTGCATCGCCTATGGTCCTGGAATTTTAGATTTAGCCCATAAACCTGATGAATTTGTTGTGATAGATGATATGGTCGATAGTGCAAAAGTTATGGGAAATTCACTTATAGACCTGTTAACTAGTTAAAAATAATTTAAAATTTGAAGAAATTTTAGAAAACATACTGGAAAAGTCATGGACATAAATAAACTCTCCTTTAACCCCTCACTCTGTTTTATAAATGGAAAGTGGATTCAACCTCATAGAGGCAAGTTCATTGAACTAACAAACCCTTCGAGTGGGAAAATTTTATGTAAAATATCGCGTGGCTCTAGTGAAGACATAGATCACGCCGTTAAAGCAGCACAGAATAGTGATTGGGTTCATTCAACTGCTTTAGAAAGAGGACGAGTTCTATTAAAAATGAGCCAAATGGTTTTAAATGAAGTTGAGCTACTTGCAGAACTAGAAGCAAACGATGTGGGAAAGCCTCTAACACAGGCACGCGGTGATGCGATCGCTCTCGCGCGCTACCTAGAGTTTTATGGAGGAGCCTCAGACAAGATACACGGAGAAACAATCCCTTACTTAAAAGGTTATACCGTTTACACCTTACGTGAACCACATGGAGTAACAGGCCACATTGTTCCTTGGAATTACCCGATGCAAATTATAGGCCGTTCAATTGGAGCCGCTCTAGCCATGGGAAATACAACTGTCCTTAAACCGGCGGAAGAGGCCTGCCTATCAGCATTGGCCTTTGCAGACATAGCTAGTCGGGCTGGTTTGCCAGAGGGTGCACTAAACGTTGTTCCCGGCCTCGGATCTGAGGCGGGTGCCTCTTTAGCCTGCCACCCTGGTATTAATCATATTTCATTCACAGGTTCCGAGGTTGTTGGTAAAAAAATCCAAGCAGCAGCTGCTAAAAATGTTGTTCCTGTCACCTTGGAGCTTGGGGGAAAATCACCACAAATTGTTTTTGAAGACGCTGATCTAGAAGCAGCTCTTCCTTTCTTGGTTAACTCAGGGATTCAAAATGCCGGCCAAACTTGCTCTGCAGCCTCCAGAATATTAATACAAAAAAGTGTTTTTAATAAAGTAAAAGATATGATGGGTGAAAAATATAGAGCCCTTCGTGTAGGACCAGCGATTGACGATTTAGACCTGGGTCCTTTAATCTCTAAGCGTCAGAAAGAAATAGTTTTAAATTTTCTTGAATTAGGTAAAGGACTTAAAATTGTTGCCAAAGGCAGTATTTCCCGGAATGCTCCAGAAACAGGTTTTTATATCCAACCAACTTTATTTGAAGATGTCCCTTATGATCATAAACTAGCACAGGAAGAGATTTTTGGGCCCGTACAGGTGCTAATACCATTTGATACTGAGGATCAGGCTATTCATATCGCCAATAGTACCTCATTCGGGCTAGTAGCATCGATTTGGACCAACAATGGAGCAAGACAGATGAGAATGGCTAAAGAATTAAAATGTGGGCAAGTTTTTATTAATAATTATGGGGCTGGTGGAGGCGTTGAATTACCTTTTGGTGGTGTAGGCAGGTCTGGTCACGGTCGAGAAAAAGGATTTGAGGCTCTTTACGGATTTTCTACCCTAAAAACTATAGCCGCATTTCACGGATAACTTTGATAAAAATACACGTCAGTTCCTAGTTTAATGTCCTAAAATTTGACTAAGGAATAATTTTGTTCGTTCTGATTGTGGATTATTAAAGAACTCTTCTGGTTCATTTTGTTCAACTATTTGACCTTCATCCATAAAAATAACTCTATCAGCAACCTGGCGAGCAAAGCCCATTTCATGCGACACAACGATCATCGTCATTCCATCATCAGCCAACTCAATCATTGTATCTAGAACTTCCTTAATCATTTCTGGGTCAAGTGCAGAGGTAGGCTCGTCGAAAAGCATTATTCTAGGCCTCATGCATAAGGATCTAGCAATTGCTACTCGCTGCTGCTGCCCGCCAGATAGTTGCCCAGGATATTTATCTGCTTGCTCTGGTATCTTAACTTTTTCTAGGAAACCCATTGCAATTTCATCAGCTTCTTTTTTTGGAGTTTTTCGAACCCACAAAGGTGCAAGAGTACAATTCTCAAGAATTGTTAAATGAGGAAAGAGATTAAAATGCTGAAAAACCATTCCCACTTCGGATCTAACCTTATCAATATTTTTTAAATCTGAGGTTAATTCAGTGCCATCAACAACGATTTTACCAGATTGATGCTCTTCCAATCTGTTTACACACCTAATGAGAGTAGATTTTCCAGATCCAGACGGACCTGCAACCACAATTCTTTCTCCACGTTTAACACTTAGATTAATATCACGTAGAACATGAAAGGACCCAAACCATTTATTCATTTCTGAAATGGCAATAGCATCCTCATTAGATGACAGCATTTCTGCCCGAGCCAGTTTTTCTGTTGATAGTTTTGCCATTATAGGGTCTCCTTAATTTTCTTTACGAAGCTTTCGCTCCAAATACATTGAGTAGCGGGACATTGAGAAACAAAACACAAAGAAACATAAGGCTACAAACACGTTCAGTTCCCAGTAAACACCATTCCATCGCATATCAGCAAGAACAACTGTTGTTAGGCCAATTGGATCAAAGAGTCCTATAACAGACACCAATGTTGTATCCTTTAAAACACCAATGAAATTTGAGACAATCCCTGGTATCGAAATCTTTAAAGCCTGAGGCATAATGATTAATCTTTGGGCTTTCCAATAAGAAAAACCGAGCGCATTCGCTGCCTCATATTGTCCGCTGTCCAACCCTGCCAAACCCCCGCGTACAACTTCAGCCATATAAGCTGAAGAAAAGAGCGTGACCATTATAACTACTCTCATAATGATATCGAAATTCGTTCCTGGGGGCATAAAAATATTAAGTAATGTTGATGCAACAAATAATAAGGTAATTAAAGGAACGCCCCGTATGAATTCGATGAACCATACGCAAAGAACTTTTACAATCAATAAATCGGATTGACGACCTAAAGCTAAGAATATGCCTATAGGTAAGGAACAAAAAATTGCCGTTAACCCTATCGTCAAAGACAGTAAAAGTCCGCCAAAATCCCTACTCGGCAAAATCTGAATTTCATAGGGGATTATTTCAGCCAACAGTCCAGAAGCCGGCTCCGTTAAAAACATCCACCATATAATTGGCACACCTATCGATGAAAGCAATAGAATGACTGCGTTCACTCTTTCTTTTAAAGATCTCCAAACTAAATACCCAAGAACTAATCCCAGAAAAGAAAAAACTGGCGACCAGATGGAGCCACCCCATAAAAGCCAAACTGCCAAAAATGGGAAAACTGGACCAAGAAGAAACAGTTTCCTTGGAACCCTTTCGAATAGTATTGGTGCTATTGTTGCTAAAAATAATACAAATACAAGTATGGGCCTCCATAAAATGCTTCTATCATAGAACCCAAAAATAAATTGCGGCCAACGTTCAGTTATTACTCCCCAGCAGGCGCCACTATGATGCCCAGTTAGAGCTGTGTTTATCTCTCGACATTCGTTTAAACTCGTTGCTTTCCATGTCGGCGTTAATACCCACGGAATAAGGAAACTTAGAAAAGAATAAACTATGTATAATGATATGACGGTTAGAATGCTATTGAACCAACCGTTAAACAAATTTTCTCTTGCCCAACCAATGACACCAATAGAAGTAAGGGGTGGTGTTTGTTCAGCCAACATCTCAGATCTAACAAAAGACACATTCCTCATACTATCTCTCCACCATATCGTTTCTACGATTGTACCAATTTATCACCGCTGAGATTAAAAGAGAGATAGTTAGATATATTGACATCCCTAATAGAAGTGTTTCCAATTCACGGCCTGTTTGATTCAACGTTATCCCCATAAGAGTACCAGTTAAGTCCATATAACCTACTGCTATAGCTAGTGAAGAGTTTTTAGTCAGATTTAAGTAGTTAGAGATAAGTGGTGGTACAATAACCTTTAAAGCCTGAGGTAGAATTACTAGAGCCATTATTACGTTAGGTTTAATACCTAGAGCTCCTGCAGCTTCTGTCTGACCTTTAGAGACAGCCAAGATACCTGACCTCACAATTTCAGCTATGAATGCTGACGTATAAAGAGACAACGCAATCCACAGAGCTATTAGTGAGTTCCTAAGATGAATTCCTCCCTTAAAGTTAAACCCTTTTAATTCAGGGTATCCTAAATAAAAACCCAAATATACCAATAAAAGAATAGTCGGAATAAAGATTACCCCTAACCTCAGGTACCACGTCGTTGGCCTAATCCCCGTCTCTTCTTGAATGCGTTTTGCCCGTGCCTTTATTTTTCCAGAGGCCCAAATACTACCGATAAGAATTGCTAAAATTACTATTAAATCTATACTTATATAGAAGCTATTTGAGAAAAAACCCATGTCTCCAAAACCATTAGAGAATAGTGGCTCAGGGATATAAAAACCTCTGTTAGTCAAAGCTACACTATCAAATAGCTTCATCGTAGCAATTGGGTCTGCCCCCCTAAAATGTTTAGGTACTGGAAAACTATGTGCCACCATCGACATTATCAGAAGTATCCACAACAATAGAGGAACATTTCTGAAAATCTCGATATGAACAGTCATTATTCGTGCAACTATCCAATTTTTTGATAGCCGTGCTATCCCAACAAATACCCCTAAAATTGTAGCAGTAACGCAACCGATTGCAGATAAAACTAAGGTGTTTAGAACACCTAAGACAGCCGCACGTCCATGAGAGGATCTTGAATCATATTCAAGGAGTCTTTGATTTATGTCATAATTAGATTCATGTACTAAAAATGAGAAATCTATATCTTTACCTGTTATTGCCAGATTGCTCATGGTGTTATTCACCAGCCACCATATTAAGCTGAAGAAGAGTATCAGAGCTATTACTTGAAATGAAGTCGATCTATACCTTGTGTCGTATAGAAGCATCGATAATTCAAAAGTAGGCTTCTTAAAGTCTTGATGTTGGGCCATCGGTAAGTTTTATCCAATCTTTTTAGTAAATACCTTTAAGCTTTTGGCTAATAATTATCTTAGCCAAAACTTTAAAAGTTTTAGTTAGTGTTAGGGCGCAGTAAAACTGCGCCCTAAACTATAGACTAGATTTTATCTAAATGGTGGTGAATAAAGAAGTCCACCATCTGTCCACTGAGCATTCAAACCACGCTCTAGACCAATTTGAGTGTTAACTCCAAGGTATTTCTCAAAGATTTCGCCGTAATTACCTTCTGCTGCAATAACACGGTGCGCCCAATCTTTATCAAGACCTAGCATAGGACCTAGGTTACCTTCAGTACCCAACATTCTGTTGATTTCAGGATTGTTTGTTGGAGCAGCTGCCATTTCTGCTACGTTAGCTTGGGTGATGCCAAGCTCTTCAGCCGAAATAAGAGCATTTAGAGTCCAACGAACAATGTCACCCCACTGGTTATCACCATGACGAGTAACTGGACCGAGAGGCTCTTTTGAAACGATTTCTGGTAAGATCACGTGAGCAGAAGGATCTGCAAAAGTAGACCTTGCAGAAGCTAAACCTGAAGCATCTGTAGTATAGACGTCACAAGCTTCTGCTTGGTAAAGAGAACGAGACTCTGAACTTTTTTCAGTTGGAACTGGCTCATAAGTTATACCATTCACTCTAAAAAAGTCAGCAAGATTTAACTCTGTAGTTGTACCTACTTGAATACAAACTGTAGCTCCATCCAAGTCTTTTGCAGATGTTACACCCAAAGATCTTGGAACCATAAAGCCCTGACCATCGTAATAGTTAACACCGTGGAAATCCATTTTCAGATCAACATCACGTGAAAAAGTCCATGTTGTTGTTCTTGACAACACATCAACTTCTCCAGAAGAAAGTGCTGTAAAACGAGTTTTACCTGTTGTTGGTACAAATTCAACAGCCATTGGATCACCAAGAACCGCCGCAGCGATTCCACGACAAATAGCTACGTCAAACCCTTGATATACATTGTTAGCATCCGGTAATGAGAATCCAGCCACACCAGTACTTGTTCCGCAGTTAAGCGTTCCTCGAGCTTTAACTTCTTCTAAGGTGCTAGCGCCTGAAGTAGTAGCAGCCATCCCTAACGCCAGTAAAGCGCCTATAAATAGTGATTTTTTCATAATTGTCTCTTTCTATATTTAATGCCCATGTCGGGCTATTTATTTAGCCCTCCCGAGCCAACTTTTATTTTAGGCAGATACATCCGCCAAGGCCCAACTAAATATAGGTTTTATTTGAAAGGTCAAGAAAATTAAGAAATAATATCAACACATGAGAACGCAATAAAATAAAATTGAAACTCCGACCTTCACATTCTCTCTAAATCTTAATAAGTGCGACAATTGATTAAGAAACTTTATAAAAACTTGCAGCATGGAAAAAGGCTGTTTTCCTATTAAGTGTCCTTACACTCTCAACTTCATCTATACCCCAGTTTTCTTGTTGCCAGTCTTCGTCTACTTGGCAAGCTGACCAGGCATTATCTAGACTCAAAAAATTCTTAATTACAGCAAGACTAAGTACCAACGACCCAGATATTGTCACTAAATCATAAAGAGCACAAAGTTGAAAAGTATTTAAGTTAGAAACTTGTTTCTCAAACTCTAAAATACTTTGACTAGGCTGCGGTGCATATACAACACCTTCGAAAATGTTAAGGGGTGCATTTAAATTTGACGCTGACCATAAAACGAGGTTCGACCAAATTTTCTCTTGGCGTCTCACAAGCTCTTTGGGTTTATCTGCCCTGTAACAGATAAGATCACTATCCCCATAATCCGTAACTAATTTCCTTATCTCATCAATTTGTGGGGCCACTTTATCAATAGATGAATTGGCAGAGCGAGTGTAAGGCATCGTTAAAGGGTCTACTTTATCACCCTGACTTTCCCACTCAAAAACCACATGGTTAGCCATCTCTTTAGTCGGTAAAATCAGAGGTTTCTTATTTGGCGTGTTTAATAACCTCTTATCTAAGTAGACCTTATACAGACTAGCACCATCCACACACACAGTTGATACCGTCTCCCAAAATCTTTTTCTAGCCCATTCAACCATGTCAAGTATCATTCCAAATGCTTTTTAGAATACCATCAATTTCAGCAGGAGAACTTACATAAAAATCTGACTTTGGCCTCATAATTTTTGAACTGTGATAACCCCAGGAGACACCTATCCTATGAAACTTAGCTGCCTCTCCCATATCCATATCATACGAGGTATCACCTATTATAACAGCGTCTTTCGAGAATACCCCTGTTTCATCAAGAGTTGAATAAAGCATTGACGGATGGGGTTTTGAGGGATGATTATCAGCTGTTTGTATCGTCGAAAAATAATCACCAAGACAATGTGACTCTATAATATAATCTAACCCTCTACGCCCTTTCCCCGTCGCGATGCCCAATAAATACGTCCCAGAGATTGATAACCTATCCAAAAGATCTCTAATACCATAAAATAATGGTGAGGGCTCATATCCTGGACTTTCCCGAAGGGATATAAAACACTCAACATACGTGTCAATTAATTTTTTATAGAGAGTTTTAGAGCCTTCAGGCACTATTTTTTGGATAGCCTCAAGAAGAGATAACCCTATTATAGACCTTACTTGACTTATCTCCGGAGCAGGCAAACCATGCCTTTCAAAGGACAATCTCATTGCTTTAGAAATGTGCGCCTGACTATCAACCAATGTCCCATCGACATCAAACACTACTAACTTCATTATTGCCATTCTTCGGTAACATCAAAAGGGTCAAAAGGTACATCAGACTCTGACCAACCAAAGTAATTCCATGTTTTTAACATATGCTCCGGCAACGGTGCAGAAAAAACTAACTCTAAACCTGTAACTGGATGTTGAATTGTAAGGGATCGCGCGTGAAGGTGCATTTTTTTGCTAATATCATCCCCCAAACCAGACCCCCAACCATCTCCATAATTATCTTGACCAGATCCTCCATATTTTCCATCCCCAACTATTGGGTGCCCAAGCTCTGCCATATGTGCTCTAAGCTGGTGTGTCCGTCCAGTCACTGGAACTAAAGCCATCCAGGATGCTCTCTGTGCTAAAAAACACAGTGTTGCATAGTCAGTGTGCGCTCTTTTTGCTCCAAAGGTCGAGTTAATATCATCAGGGTGAAGACAGTACATTTTTTCGCCTGCACCATCATTAGTATGCCCTTTCTTTTTAACCAAACCAAACTTTATTGAACCTATTTTTGGATATGGCACACCAGCAACTAACGCCCAATAAATCTTTCTAGTATTTTGATGTCTAAATGCCTTTGTTAATTCACTCGCCATTGCTTGAGTTCTTGCCAGCAATAGAACCCCTGAGGTATCCTTATCCAAACGATGTACCAATCTCGGGTGCTCATCACGGTCGAAGGTTAATGCTCCTGTCATCCCATCAACATGACGAGTTTGCTTGCTACCACCTTGCACCGCTAAGCCAGCAGGTTTATTTAAAACCAGTAAATAATCATCCCTATATATAACACAGTTTCTAATCATTTCTGCATCAGATCTAGTAATATTTTTTTGACCAGAAAATTGTTTTATCTCGTCAAAAGAAGGAAGAGGTGGGATACGAATGATTTGCCCCGGCGACACGCGTGTGCTTGATTTGACACGACCACCATTTACACGAATTTCACCTTTTCGACACATTTTTTCAATGTTACTCTGATTTATGTGAGTAAACTTTCTACGAAACCACCTATCAAGTCGCTGTTCAGCTTCATCATCTCCAACTGTTATTTTTTGAATTACACTCATATTATTAGATAACGCCCCCACCAAATACCTGCAAGAAGAGCCGTTATAGAAAACAAAACAGAAATAGTAACGTATAATACCGACCCAACAATATTATCCTGCTGAAAAAGCATATACGCATCCAATGAAAACGCTGAGAAAGTTGTAAAACCGCCTAACATCCCAATCATTAAAAAAGGATATAGGTTCAGCCAATTTCTTTGATCCAGAATTATAACTAAAAATCCCATAATGAAAGAACCGAGGATATTTATGAAAATCGTTCCAACTGGAAAGCCTGCACCTAAGATACGTGTGGCACCCAGCATTGTTGCGTACCGCAACGTTGCTCCGAGGGCTCCTCCTAGCGCTACTTGAAAAAATGTAAAAGTCATAACCAACCTGTCTGCTCTAAAATACCTGATGTCAAGATTCTGGAGTTTTTCTTAGGGACTTAAAATATTCTAACTTCGCTCTTAAGTCTTTTTCAGCCCCCTGATTGCTCGGGTTGTAATATTCACGGTCTTTAATCAAGTTAGGGAAGTAATCCTGCCCAGAGAAACTGTTCTCATAATCGTGATCATATTTGTATCCCTCCCCGTAACCTTGCTCTTTCATTAACATAGTGGGTGCGTTAAGAATATGCTTCGGTGGGGGCTGTGAACCATTATCAACAACAGCTGACTTGGAATTCTTAAACGCGGTATATACAGCGTTGGATTTAAAAGCTAGCGCCAGGTAAATTGTTACCTCTGCCAATGCTAAATCTCCTTCAGGGCTACCAAGCCTCTCATAAATTTGCCAAGATTCTAAGCAGATTCGTTTAGCATTTTCATCTGCTAACCCAATATCCTCCAAAGCAATCCTTGTAAGCCTACGAAATAAATAATTCGGGTCTTCTCCACTGTTTAGCATTCTTGAAAGCCAGTAAAGTGCCGCATCAGGATCCGATCCCCTTATCGATTTGTGAAGAGCAGAAATTAGATTAAAATGCTCTTCTCCAGTCCTATTAAAGTTCGGCATACGCCTGGAGAGCCTTTCAATCAAACTCTCTCGGCCTAGTCGCTTATCTAAATTCCAACTAAAAATCTGTTCTATCATGTTGATTAGTGAGCGAGCATCACCATCAGCCAGATCTATCAGTGCCCTCTGCGCATCTGGAGACAACAAAAGTGTACTATTCATTTTGGTTTGAATATTATTCAAAATTTGTTCTAAATTTTTAACAGACAACCGATCCAATACCAAGACCTGACATCGTGACAAAAGAGCAGAGTTTAATGAAAATGAAGGGTTTTCAGTTGTCGCTCCCACGAGTACTATTGTTCCATCCTCTATGTAGGGTAGAAAAGCATCCTGTTGAGATTTATTAAACCTGTGAATTTCATCTACGAAAAGTAGCGTTGACTTACCATTTTTTTTTCTAATTTTTGCACTATCAAAAATGTTTCGTAGTTCTTTAACACCAGAAAAGATCGCACTTAACTGCTCAAAATGTACTTCAAATTTGGTAGATAATAGACGTGCGATCGTCGTTTTACCTACTCCAGGAGGTCCCCATAAGAGGAATGAACCCAAAGAGCTCTGACTTATCATTAGGCTTAAAGTAGTATTTGGTCCTAACAGACGGTCTTGGCCAACGACAAAGTCGAAACTAGTTGGCCTCATCAGGTCAGCTAAAGGTCGTTTAACTGTTGCCGATATCTCAGGTTGTTGTTGGTTAAATAAATCAGACATTATATATAGTTCTTATAAAGGTTTTTATTTAACTTAGCTAAATCCAAGTTAATAGGAAACATAAAACATTATAATTCCTGAAAGGAACAAAAAAAAAGCCCGCGAAATCGCAGGCTGATTTTTTTCTGAACTTGTTTCGCTATTCTGTAACTTCTTCAGCTTCTTCCTTGCTCATGTTTTCTTTGTCAGCTAATCCTTTTGCATTTGGATCTCTATCGACTAGCTCTATGATTGCCATTGGTGCCATGTCGCCATACCTAAATCCTGCCTTTAGTACTCTAGCATATCCACCTTGACGATCTTTATATCTTGGCCCAAGAATATCAAAGAGTTTAGCAACATAAGCGTCTTGCTTCAACTTAGATGCAGCAAGCCTACGGGCATGTAGGTCTCCTCTTTTAGCCAACGTAATCATCTTCTCTATAATTGGCCTCAATTCTTTTGCCTTAGGTAATGTAGTTTTAATTTGTTCGTGCTCTATTAATGAACCCGCCATATTACTAAACAATGCCTTACGGTGTTCATGTGTTCTATTTAAACGGCGATAACCTCTTGCATGACGCATAATCTTATTCCTTATGTTTATACTTTGTCTGGCGCCACCGATGCGTGTCGAAGCGCTCTCCTTGGGGTATTATTACCCGGTAAGTCTCCACATCTGTGGACATTTGTTACACTTAGAAGTGGTCTTCAAATCTCTTAGCAAGCTCCTCAATATTTTCTGGAGGCCAATCAACAATATCCATACCAAGGTGATGACCCATGCTGGATAAAACTTCTTTAATTTCATTAAGTGATTTCCGACCAAAGTTTGGTGTTCTTAGCATCTCAGCTTCAGTTTTTTGAATCAAGTCCCCTATATAAACAATATTATCATTTTTTAGGCAATTAGCTGATCTCACAGACAACTCCAACTCGTCCACTTTTTTCAAGAGCAGTGGGTTGAATTCTAATTCGTCTTCATCATTTTGAGCACTTTCGCTCTCTGGTTCATCAAAGTTTACAAAGATAGAAAGTTGATCTTGTAATATTCTGGCAGCAAAAGCAACGGCGTCATCTGCAGTAATCGAACCATCCGTCTCAACTTTTAAAGTGAGTTTATCATAATCAAGGACCTGACCCTCACGAGTTGGCTGGACATCATAACTCACCTTCCTCACTGGAGAAAAGATAGCATCAATAGGAATTAACCCTATTGGAGCATCATCAGGGCGATTCTCTTCGGCTGAAACATACCCTTTCCCATTATTTAATGTTAATTCCATTGAAAGCTCTGCTCCATCGTCAAGATGACAAATAACATGCTCTTTATTTAAGATTTCAACCCCAGCACTCTCAGAAATATCAGCTGCCGTGACCACCCCAGGTCCCTTTGAAGTCACTGTAAGCCTTTTCGGGCCCTCAACTTCCATACAAATTGCAACACCCTTTAGATTTAGAACGATATCTGTCACATCTTCTCTTACACCTGAGATCGAAGAAAATTCATGCAGAACATTATCTATTTGAACCGCTGTTATAGCGGTACCCTGCAAGCTACTCATTAAAACGCGCCTTAAAGCATTTCCTAAAGTCAAACCAAAGCCTCGTTCTAATGGCTCGGCTACTACAGTAGCTTTATTACCCGGTTCACTACCAGGGATTACGCTTAGTTGACTTGGTTTAATTAACTCTAACCAGTTCTTGTGGATCATATTTTTTCCTCCATACTAGTCTCTGTTCCATGTCCAAAAACAAAGACACCCGAGGTTAAATTGGATTACTCATAATATTTTCGGGGAAAATATAGAGTCTTTAATGATTAAACGCGTCGACGCTTAGGCGGTCGACAACCATTGTGGGCCATTGGTGTCACGTCACGAATAGATGATATTTGGAATCCCAACGTGGCTAGTGCCCTTAAAGCACTCTCTCTACCAGATCCAGGTCCTTGAACTTCAACTTCAAGACTCTTTACCCCATGTTCCTGTGCTTTTTGCCCTACATCTTCTGCGGCCATTTGAGCTGCATAAGGGGTAGACTTTCTTGAGCCTTTAAATCCCATTGTCCCCGCTGACGACCAAGCAATTGCATTACCTTGAACATCAGAGATTAGAATCTTAGTGTTGTTAAATGACGAGTTTACATGTGCAACCCCCGCCGCGATATTTTTTCGAGCCTTCTTCTTAGCCCTTACCTTATCTCTTGCCATTTTCTGATCCCCTACTTCTTCTTACCTGCTATAGCCCTTGCTGGTCCTTTGCGGGTACGAGCATTTGTGTGAGTTCTTTGACCACGAACAGGAAGGTTTCTTCTGTGTCTAAGTCCACGATAACAACCAGAATCCATTAGTCTTTTGACATTTATTTGAATTCCACGACGCAAATCTCCTTCTACTTCGAAGTTTGCATCAATATATTCTCTTATTTTTAGAATTTCGCTATCCGTCAGCTCATTCATTCGCCTCGATGCTTCAATTCCCACTGCGTCACATATTGTTTTTGCAGATGTATTTCCTATACCTGTTATATAGGTCAGTGAAATAGGTACTCGTTTGCCATCGGGCAAGTTTACGCCAGCTATTCGTGCCAAATTGATTTTCCTTTCCTGTCGCGATTCCGTAACACCAGAATCTTTTTTCACAACTATCTCTCCACCCTCTTAGGGATCGAAAGCTTCTTAGACTTCTAGAGGTAATATTCTTTTATTTAATAACCTCATGTAGCCCTAGAGTTGGGTGATTAGGGTTTTTTTTTAGTATCGTCAAGCGCAGTTTTAAGTTATTTCAATAAAATCTTATTGATAGCCGAATTGATCACTTCGATCTCCTCCAATCCATCAACAGAATAGAGAATTCCCTTATTTAAATAGTACTCTATTAATGGAGCAGTCTTATTATTATACTCATCTAACCTAGTCCGCAAACTTTCCTCATTATCGTCAATTCTCTTTTTTAGTTTAACTGAACCACATTTAATACAAACACTAGTAGGCAGAAGCGGTCTTGAGCTCTCATGATAGACTTCACCACATTCGGCGCAAGTATAGCGCCCAGTAATTCTATCTACCAGCGCCTCGTTATCTACCTTCATTTCGATTACTGCTGTAATACTGGTATCATGTACATCAAGAAGTGTATCCAATGCACCTGCTTGACCAATTGTTCTGGGAAACCCATCAAATATAAAACCTGTTGCATGAGTGTTGGACAGACGTTCTTTTATTAAAGAAATTACAATGTCATCAGAAACAAGCTCACCAGGGTTCATTATGGAGGCCACTTTCTTACCAATTTCAGTATTAGAGCTCTGTGATTCTCTCAGCATGTCACCAGTTGAAAGTTGAACCAGACCAAAATCGGCAACTAGCTTACGTGCTTGAGTTCCTTTACCAGCTCCAGGTGCTCCAAGAAAGATAATATTCATTCATCGTCTCTGGGGTTTTGGTTTTGTTCTTTTTTTACCTCTGAGCTGGGACTTCTCAATTAATCCCTCATACTGGTGCGCTAAAAGGTGGCTTTGGACTTGTTGAATTGTATCCATAGTAACAGACACAACAATTAAAACCGAAGTCCCACCAAAGTAGAAGGGTATGGCAAGTTGCGATCTTAATATTTCAGGAAGCAAACATACAGCAGCAAGATAAGCTGCCCCTAACACCAAAATACGATTAACAACATATTCAAGGTACTCTGCAGTTCTTTTGCCCGGTCGAATCCCAGGCACAAAACCATTTTGGCTCTTAAGGTTTTCCGCAACCTCTTCAGGTTTAAATGAAACATTAAAGGTATAAAAGTACGCGAAAAAAACTATCATCACAGTAAAGAACAGAAGATAAAGAGGTTGGCCAGGTCCAAAGTAAGCTAAAACTGTTGACATAACAGAGCTAGTTTGAGTCCCCGAGAAAGTACTTAATGTTGTTGGCAGAAGAAGTAAGGAGGAAGCAAAAATTGCTGGGATAACACCAGCGGGGTTAACTTTAACTGGTAAGTTTGATGCACCACCGTCATATACCTTCATTCCTACCTGTCTTCTTGGGTACTGAATATGGATTTTCCTCAAAGCCCGTTCCATAAACACCACAAAGGTAATGGTAGCTATAACAACTAAGAATACTCCTATAATCACCACTGGACTAATTGACCCAGACCTACCTTGGGCAAAGAACTGCGCAATTGCCGCAGGTACTTCTGCAATAATTCCAACAAAAATAATTAAAGAAATTCCGTTTCCTATTCCTCTAGCTGTTATCTGTTCTCCCAGCCACATAAGAAACATCGTACCACCAACAAGAGTGATGATGCACGTTATTCTAAAAAACCAACCCGGATCAGTAACTAAACCTGAGCCTTCCAGACCTACCGATAACCCATAGGCCTGAAGAGTTGCTAAAAATACCGTACCCAAACGAGTATATTGATTTATCTTTCTACGTCCGGGCTCACCCTCTTTTTTTAGTTGCTCCATGTAAGGAACCATTGCAGTCATAAGCTGAACAATAATGGATGCAGAAATATAAGGCATTATCCCCAGGGCAAATAAACCCATCCTACCAATCGCACCACCAGTGAACATATTAAGCATTCCACCAATACCCGACGCCGCCTGCTCAACAAAAGACTTAAGAGCCTCTGAGTCAATTCCGGGCACAGGTATGTAGGTACCAAGTCTGTAAACTATAAGAAGGCCAATTGCGAAAAGTATTCGTTGTCTAAGCTCAGTCGCCTTGCCAAAAGCTGACCAACTCATGTTCTGCGCCATTTGTTCTGCTGCGGATGCCATGCACTAAGACTTTCTTGTTTTTTCTATTAATAATAAAAAGACTATATTTCTGAATTTATGTCAATTTTCAATTTTATATACTCAACATTACCCTTGTCGTTATATTATTCACTAGATGTAGAAGTTTTTAAAACTCCTCCTAATTTCTCGACTGCATCAACTGCCGCTTTAGAAGCACCAGTTACTAAGATATTTAATTTGGATGTAGCAGTTCCTTTAGCCAAGATCCTTACTCCATCAAGCTTACGACGCACTATTCCTGTTTCAATCAATAAATCTTCATTGATTTCTTTAGAGGCATCCAATTTTTTAGTATCAATAAACTTTTGAATGAGGCCAAGGTTAATTACCGCGTAGTTTTTACGATTTGGATTATTAAACCCGCGTTTAGGTAAACGCATATATAAAGGCATCTGCCCGCCTTCATAACCATTTAAAGCTACACCTGACCGAGATTTTTGACCTTTAATGCCCCTACCAGCAGTTTTTCCTTTTCCTGATCCAGGACCACGCCCAACACGTTTTTTTTTCCGAGTTGCGCCAGGATTATCATGGAGTTCATTTAATCTCATTTTATTATCTCCTTTGCTGTCTTTGATATCCCGAATACCAGTTATTAAAGCCAGCGGTACCTTTTAATCTAAAAATTAACCTATTTCTTTAGTTATTTTTACTAAATGAGAAATAGAGTTAACCATCCCCCTCACTGAAGGGGTATCCTCTAGCTCTCTACTTTTATGCATCTTATTAAGCCCTAAACCGACCAACGTAGCTCGCTGTTTTTCAGGCCTACGTATAGGTGAACCTATCTGTTTGACTACAATTTTTTTTCCCATCATACCCTCACACTTCTGCCAGTGATTCAGTCGCCGCAACCTTCGAAGATGTTTGAAGAATTTCAGAAACCTTCTTTCCTCTTCTCTGCGCAACCATACGAGGACTTGACTCATCTCTAAGTCCATCCATTGTAGCTCGCACCATGTTATAAGGGTTCTGTGATCCTATTGACTTTGCCACAACATCTTGAACACCAAGCATTTCAAACACCGCACGCATTGGACCTCCTGCGATAATTCCGGTTCCCTGAGGTGCTGTCCTCATTACAACTTTTCCAGCACCATGTCTGCCATTTACATCATGGTGAAGAGTTCTGCCTTCTTTCAATGGAACTCGTATCAACTGCCTTTTAGCTTCTTCGGTTGCTTTACGAATTGCCTCGGGAACCTCTTTTGCTTTCCCTTTACCAAACCCTACACGCCCCTTTTGATCACCAACAACCACTAAAGCAGCAAAACCAAACCTTTTACCGCCTTTAACAGTTTTTGATACCCTATTGATCGCAACGAGGCGATCCGAAAACTCCGGATTTTCCTCGCGATCGCGACGGCCTCGATTTCCTGGTTCTTTTGCCATCCGTCTTCTCCTTAAATTTTTAATCCACCTTCACGAGCAGCTTCAGCTAACGCTTTGACTTTCCCATGAAATAGATATCCACCACGATCGAAATATGCTTCCTTAATACCAGCCTTTTTTGCCCGCTCGGCAATAGCAACACCCACAGCGGTTGCAACCTGAGTATTATTTTTACCAACTTCACCCAACGAAACTTCCAGTGAAGAGGCAGAAACCAATGTTTTTCCTGCAACATCATCAATCAACTGAGCGCTTATGTTCTTATTAGAACGAAATACAGAAAGCCTAGCACGTCCTACATTTACTTTTCTTAGCTTGTTTCTAACTCGCAAACGACGTTTTAGAAACAAATCTCTTTTACTATTAGCCATACCTGAGTTCCTTATTTCTTCTTACCATCTTTACGGAAAATGTACTCATCTTTATATTTGATACCCTTCCCTTTATAGGGCTCAGGTTTTTTCCAAGCTCTAATATTGGCAGCAACTTGGCCTACCAACTGAGAATCAATTCCTTCAACAACTATCTCTGTTAACTTCGGTGCTGTAACGTTAACACCCTCCGGTATTTCAAAGTTCACATCATGAGAAAGCCCTAAATTTAGCTTTAATACATTTCCAGACACTTGTGCTCTGTAGCCAACTCCATTTATTTCAAGCTGTTTTCTAAAACCCGATGAGACTCCAGTGACTAAATTTGACACCATAGTTCTGCTCATACCCCATTGCTGGCGTGCTCTCTTCGAACTACCCCTTGGTTCTATCACTACAGTACTATCTGATATTTTTACAGTCACATCATCTGTAGCCGTAAATGATAGCTCACCTTTTGGTCCCTTAACTAATATTGTTTGACCGGACAAAGATGCTGACACTCCTGTCGGAAGGTCCACCGGTTTTTTTCCAATTCGTGACATTAAACTCTCCCTAGAAGACCGTGCAAATTATTTCACCACCAATATTATGAGATCGCGCACTTGCGTCAGACATAACTCCTTTAGCAGTGCTCACAATTGATAATCCAAGCCCCTGTCGAACCGTAGGAATATCTTTTGCTCCAACATAAACGCGTCGTCCCGGCTTGGAAACCCTGTTAATTTCGCGAATTACTGGTACGCCATCATAATATTTTAAACTAATTTCAAGAGCGGGAAATCCGCTACTGTCAGATTTTTTTTCATAACCTCTGATGTAACCTTCATCTTTTAAAACATCTAGAACCCAAGCTCTAAGCTTTGAATCTGGTGACATTACTATCGATTTTCCGCGCATTTGAGAATTACGAATTCGTGTAAGCATATCTGCTATTGGATCATTCATACCTGCGTTCCCTTACCAACTCGACTTTACCATACCTGGTATCTGTCCATTAGAACCAAGGTCTCGTAGAGCAATTCTGCTAATCTTTAATTTTCGATAATAAGCATGCGGCCTTCCTGTTATTTGGCAACGGTTATGAAGCCTAGTCGCCGAGCCATTCCTAGGAAGTTCTGCAAGTTTCAATCGTGCCGAAAACCTCTCCTCCATAGGGAGGTCTCTATTATCCGCGATTGTCTTCAATGCAAGTCTCTTAGAAGCATACTTCTTAACAAGCTTTGCCCTCTTTTTTTCTCTCTCAATCATTGCTTTCTTAGCCATATGTCTAGTCCTTCCAGCGGATCAATTGTTGAAAGGCATGTTGAATTTCTTCAACAAGCTCTTTGCTTCTGTATCTGTAGTGGCACTGGTACAAATTATTATGTCCAGCCCCCATATTTCATCTACTTTATCAAAATCTACTTCTGGGAAAACTATATGTTCCTTCATTCCCATTGCATAATTGCCAGTTCCATCAAAAGATTTCGCGGAAACACCTCGAAAATCTCTGATACGCGGCATAGCGACAGTAATTAACCTATCAAGGAATTCGAACATACGGTCGCCCCGTAATGTAACTTTTGTCCCTAAAGGCATATCTTCACGAACCCTAAAGGCTGCAATAGATTTTTTAGCAATAGTTGTAACGGCTAACTGACCGGCAATGGCCGTTAAATCTTGTTGAGCTGCTTTTGCTTTTTTCGTATCTCTAACCGCTTCTGCCCCACAGCCAATATTAAGAACAATCTTCTGTAAGCCAGGTATTTGCATATCATTTTTATATGAGAATTCTTCTTTCAAAGATGCTCTGATCACACTATTATATAGCGCCTTAAGCCTTGGGGTATAGTTTTCTGTATCCAACATCAGATCAAATCTCCTGTTGTCTTGGCAAAGCGAGCTTTCTTTCCATCGGTAATTTTGAAACCGACCCGTGTAGCTTTTCCATTAGTATCAACTAATGAAAGGTTGCTTATCTGAATCGGCATTGCTTGAGGTACTTTTCCACCCTGAGTATTCTGACTTTGCTTGATATGCCTAATCGCAATGTTGACACCCTCCACAATTGCCTTTCCGGTACTTGGGTTTATCTTAGCTATCTCACCCTCTTTGCCTTTATCTTTTCCGGCTAAAACGATAATTTTATCACCCTTTTTTAACTTTGCAGCCATCTTACAAAACCTCCGGAGCCAAAGAAATTATCTTCATAAAGTTTTTTGCCCTTAACTCTCGGACAACTGGACCAAAAATACGAGTTCCTATTGGTTCATTAGCGGTATTTAAGATTACAGCGGCGTTTGTATCAAACCTAATCGCTGTGCCGTCATCTCTTCTGACTTCTTTAGCAGTCCTAACAACCACGGCCTTACGAACATCGCCTTTTTTTACCCTTCCACGAGGGATCGCTTCTTTAACAGAAACTACTATTACGTCACCTACCGACGCATAACGCCGTTTAGATCCGCCTAGTACTTTGATGCACTGAACTCGGCGTGCGCCGGAGTTGTCAGCTACATCCAGATTAGTTTGCATCTGGATCATTTATTTTTTCTCCCGACCTTTGAAAATTTCTCTCAGGGTTTCGATTAGTGGCAAGAACCGCTTACTCCGCGATTACCTCCCAACGCTTTGATTTCGACTTAGGCGCACACTCTTGTATACGTACCATGTCACCGACTTTAAATGTGTTACTTTCATCATGAGCTCTATATTTTTTTGAGCTCCGAATCGTCTTTTTTAGTACAGGGTGTGTAAAACGACGTTCCACCTGAACAGTAATAGTTTGTTCATTTTTATCACTGGTTACATTACCCTGAAGGATACGCTTTGGCATTTTAGTATGTCCCTTATTCTACCGCAACTTTGGCGGATTTTTCGTTAATAATCGTTTTTACTCGTGCCACTTCTCTTCGAGCCTGACGCATTCTAGCTGTGTTCTCAACTTGACCAGTTGCCTGTTGAAAGCGAAGATTAAAACCCTCTTTTTTCAGGGTTTCCAACTCTTCATTCAGTTGGTCACTAGTTTTTTCTCTCAATTCCTTGGCGTCCATCGCCTATTCCTCTTCATCAGAGTGCCCCGACTAATTCATTTATTGTCATAGAGCAATACGTTAAGTCTTAATTTAGTTATTAACTCTTACTAATTCTACCAATCCTCACGAATGACGACTCTCGTCTTTATAGGTAGTTTCATTGCGGCCAACCTAAGAGCTTCCCTTGCCACAGAGTCAGTGACCCCGTCAATCTCAAACATCACTCTTCCGGGTTTAACTTTAGCCGCCCAAAAGTCTACAGACCCTTTACCCTTACCCATCCGTACCTCTGTAGGTTTAGATGTAACGGGAAGATCTGGAAAAACTCTAATCCAAACTCTGCCTTGCCGTTTCATATGCCGGGTCATGGCCCGTCTTGCTGCTTCTATCTGCCGAGCTGTAATACGCTCTGGCTCTGTGGCTTTTAACCCATAAGTACCAAAAGATACCAATGTACCACCTTTTGCCTCGCCGTGGATTCGGCCTTTATGCATTTTACGAAATTTTGTTTTCTTTGGCTGTAACATTAGACCTCTCCCTTACCGACGTCCGCCAGCACCACGTGGCGCCGGACCATCTTGAATTTCCTGTTGTCTACGGTCCCGTGCAGCCGGATCATGTTCCATAATTTCGCCTTTAAAAATCCATACTTTTATGCCAATTATACCATAAGCTGTCATCGCTTCAGAGGCCGCATAGTCAATGTCTGCCCGCAATGTATGTAAAGGAACACGTCCCTCTCTATACCATTCCGTTCTAGCAATTTCAGCTCCACCAAGTCTTCCTGCAACGTTAACTCTAATTCCTAGAGCTCCAATTCGCATCGCATTCTGAACAGCTCTTTTCATAGCTCTTCTAAACGATACTCGCCTTTCTAGTTGTTGAGCAATAGACTCAGCTACAAGTTGACCGTCGAGTTCGGGCTTACGCACTTCAACTATATTTAGATGTAACTCACTTTTTGTTAAGTTCGCAATTTTCTTGCGCAGGCCTTCGATATCAGCACCCTTTTTACCAATGATAACACCTGGTCTAGCTGTATGAATTGTAACTCTACATTTCTTATGTGGACGTTCAATTATTATCCTACTTACCCCAGACTGCTTACATTCTTCCTTAATGAAATTTCTAATACTTATATCTTCGAGCAATAGATTTCCAAAATCCTTTGAGTCGGCATACCAACGACTATCCCAAGTACGATTGACTTGAAGGCGCATCCCTATTGGATTTACTTTTTGCCCCATTAAGCTTGCTCCTCAGTTTGACGGACTTTTATAGTTAGCTCCGAAAACGGTTTCAATAATTTTCCAAAACGCCCTCTAGCTCTTGGCCTACCTCGTTTTAATGTAATATTCTTGCCAACATAGGCCTCTGCAACAACCAACTCGTCGACATCCAAATTATGATTATTTTCAGCATTTGCAACTGCAGACTGTAGGCATTTTTTTACATCATCCGAGATTCTCTTCTTAGAGAAAGTCAGATCGGAAAGAGCCTTACCAACCTTTTTGCCACGAATGAGTTGAGCAACAAGATTGAGCTTTTGCGGAGAAGTTTTAAGCATTTTAAGTTTAGCCATTGCCTCGTTATCAGCAACTCTACGTAAATTTTTTTCTTTACCCATGATCTACTTCCTCTTCGCTTTTTTGTCAGCAGTGTGACCATGATATGTCCTTGTTGGTGAATACTCTCCGAACTTTTGACCTATCATATCTTCTGAGACAGCGACCGGTATATGCTTTCGCCCATTATAAACTCCGAACGTTAGGCCAACAAACTGAGGCAAAATAGTCGATCGTCTTGACCAAATCTTTATAACTTCATTTCGTCCACTTTCTTTTGATTTTTCGGCTTTTTTCAAGACGTAAGAATCAACAAACGGACCTTTCCAAACTGATCTAGACATATTATCGACCCTTCTTCTTAGCGTGACGTGAACGTAATATTAACCTACTTGAGGCCTTATTTTTATTACGAGTACGGGCACCTTTTGTAGGCTTTCCCCAAGGAGTGACTGGGTGTCGACCTCCCGAAGTACGTCCCTCTCCACCACCATGCGGGTGGTCAATTGGGTTCATAGCAACTCCGCGAACTGAAGGTCTAATCCCTTTATTTCTATTCCTACCAGCCTTACCAAGATTCTGGTTCGAATTGTCAGGGTTTGACACGGCGCCAACAGTGCACATACATTCTTGTCTAACTAACCTAAGCTCACCAGAAGACAGTCGTATTTGAGCGTATCCTCCATCTCTCCCAACAAATTGCGCGTAAGTGCCAGCAGCTCTCGCAATTTGCCCACCTTTACCTGTTTTTAGTTCCACATTATGAACAATTGTTCCAATAGGTAATCCCGAGAACGGCATCGCATTTCCTGGCTTAACATCTGCCTTTGAGGAAGCTATTACTTTATCACCCACCCCTAACCTTTGAGGTGCGAGAATATAAACTCGCTCTCCATCTTCATAGTTAATCAACGCTATAAATGCGGTCCGATTTGGATCGTATTCAATACGTTCAACCACACCGACCATATCAAATTTTGTTCTTTTAAAATCAACTATACGATAGAGACGCTTTGCACCTCCACCTTTACGACGCATAGTAATTCGTCCGGTATTGTTACGACCACCATTCTTCATTAATCCCTCTGTAAGGGATTTAAGTGGGCGGCCTTTCCAAAGTTCCGAACGGTCAATCAGAACCAACCCTCGTTGGCCCGGCGTGGTCGGCTTATACGACTTTAATGCCATGCTTTCTGTCTTCCGTTTAATTGCGACCCTATCAAGGTCTTGTTGAAATTATCTCATCAGCCAAAACTAGCCAATGAGGGTTACCTATTTAGCTTAAAGCCCAGTTGAGACGTCAATAGTATTGCCTTCTTCTAACGTCACGTACGCTTTCTTTCTATCTTTCCTCTTACCCAGTTGGCCACGAAACCTCTTTACCTTACCTTTAGTAATCGAAGTATTAACCGCCTTTACCTTAACTCCAAAAAGTGCTTCGACGGCCTCTTTTATAACAATTTTATTTGAGCTCATCGAGACTTCAAAAACCACTGCATTCGACGCTGAAGCCATTGTAGCTTTTTCAGTAACGATCGGGTTTCGTATTACGTCATAATATTCGGCTTTCATTTTCATTTAAGTCGATCCTCCATTGCCGCAACCCCTTCTTTAGTTAAAACTAAGGTATCACGTTTTAGAATATCATAAACATTAGCACCAACTGATGGAAGAATATCTAGACCTGTAATATTCCTAGCCGCTTTAGCGAAGTCCTGGTTTACAGAAACTCCATCAATAACCAAAGCTCTTTTCCAACCCAATTCTTTTATTTTCTTTGCTAGCTGACTAGTCTTCATATCTGTTAGCTGAGACACATCAACAATCACGAATTCTCCCGCTGCAACTTTAGCAGATAAGGCATGCATAAGACCGAGCTTTCGAACTTTTTTCGGAAGATCATGACCGTGACTCCTAGGCGTAGGCCCTTTATAGACACCACCACCACGAAAAATCGGTGCACTTCTACTACCGTGCCTAGCACCACCTGTACCCTTTTGCTTATAAATTTTCCGAGTAGAGTACGAAGTTTCTGATCGAGTTTTTACCTTGTGCGTACCGGCCTGAGCATTATTTCTCTGCCACCTAACGACCCTGTGCAATATATCAACTCTGGGATCGAGTGAAAATATCGCATCACTCAATTCAACTGAACCTGCTTTTTTTCCATCTAAATCAATTGCATCAGCTTTCATCTTTATTACCTCCGTCAGGAGCTGTGCCACCAGCTACTTGATTTTCACCATTACCAGCACCAACGTCAGCATTTTTTCCTGTGGTTTCTTCGGGAGCACTCACAACCTCTTCAATATCCTTAGCTGAGGATCGCAAAGCAGCAGGATAAATAACATTATCCGGAATATCTTTTTTCACGGCGTCTTTGATAGTAACCCAACCACCTTTAGAACCAGGAACGGCACCTTTGATCATAATTATACCAAGATCAACATCGGTTTTAACTACTTGTAGGTTTTGGGTAGTAACTCGTGCCGCACCCATGTGCCCTGCCATTTTCTTTCCCTTAAATACTTTTCCAGGATCTTGACATTGTCCAGTAGATCCATGGGAACGGTGAGAAATAGAAACACCGTGAGACGCCCTTAGGCCTTTAAAATTATGGCGCTTCATCGCTCCAGCAAAGCCCTTACCGATAGAAGTACCAGAAACATCAACGTACTGACCCTCAGAGTAATGGTTTGCAGTTATCTCTTCGCCAACTTCAATCAGGTTTTCTACAGCAACTCTAAACTCTGCAATCTTCCTTTTAGGTTCTACTTTTGCTATCGCAAAATGACCTCTCATCGCCTTGGACGTTCGCTTAATTTTTGCAGTCCCCGCGCCCAATTGGACAGCGGAATACCCATCTTTTTCTGTAGTACGGTTTGCTACAACTTCTAATTTGTCTAGCTGTAAAACAGTTACAGGAATCTGCTTACCATCTTCCATGAACAAACGTGTCATACCAACTTTTTTTGCAATTACACCGGAGCGCAACATATCATTAACCCTCCCTATACCTTAATTTCAACATCGACACCCGCCGCAAGATCCAGCTTCATAAGCGCATCCACAGTTTGGGGGGTCGGGTCAACAATATCTAAAAGCCTTTTATGAGTCCTAATCTCAAACTGCTCCCTAGACTTCTTATCCACATGGGGGCCACGCAGAACAGTAAATTTTTCGATTCGGTTAGGCATTGGAATTGGTCCCCTAACGTCTGCACCAGTGCGCTTAGCAGTACTAACTATTTCCTGTGTACTCGCATCCAACACTCTATAATCGAACGCCTTCAGTCTTATTCTTATAGTTTGGCTTTTTGCCGCCATTTTATCAGCCTTTCAGGACAATAGAATTTTAAGAGATTTATTATCTTAACCTCTTTTGATCCTTTTTATTAATTTTACTCGATGATGCTTGAAACAACACCCGCACCGACTGTTCTACCGCCTTCACGGATAGCAAATCTTAATCCATCCT
>CAJIZW010000019.1 GCA_905181985.1 uncultured Paracoccaceae bacterium
GCTTCCTGTCTCTAATTCCATTAATGTTATTTATGCCTTTTGGTTCATTTTTGGCTAGCTATTTGTCAGCTAAAACTTTTAACCAAATTATTTTAGTTCTTCTACTGGCACTCGGTTTAAAATTAATTATCGAAAGTATATCTATTTAGAAAATAAAATAAGAAACTCACATTAAAAACTTATTTCACTTTTAAGATAAATCAACGTTGGGCCGTCTCTAGAAAAGGCTTCGGCAATTGGGTTTTGAAAGTCTTTAATGTTTTCTGGTTCAGTAAAAACTATACCATACGCTTCAGCCAACTTACAAAAATTTGGATTTTTTGAAATTACAGCATTTGGTGCTATTTGAGCACTCAACATACTATCTTCAATTTCTTTTAACTTACCATTATCCCACAGCACAATTGGTAAGCTTAAATTTAACTCTACAGCAGTGGCCAACTCTGGAAGGGTATATTGAAATCCATAATCACCAACTATTACAACAATTGGCTCATCTGGTTTTCCCACAGCCGCACCAATAGCTGCAGGAAGGGCATATCCCAGCGTCCCAAACCCATAGGGGTGATGCCATAGATTAGGGGCAGGCATTGAAATTACTTCTTTTGCTACGTAGGCAAACTGCGTCATATCAGAAAAGAATATTGTATTATCAGGGGTACAGTCACGAAGTGCATGGCAAAGTGGAACAATTCCAGGCCTATCGATACTAACTTCCAATTCACATTTTCTTTTAAAGTCAGAAACCTCAGTTTCCATCCAATGTCTGGGATAATCTTCAGTTGTGTGGTCAAGGACATACCTTAAAAAAATTTCACTATCACAAATAATTCTTTCATGTAATCCCACTTCGTCTGAGAACGCTTCTGAATCAGAATTGACCCAAACAAACTTACCAGTTGCTCCAAGGGTTTCTCGCCAAATATCCACTTCAGATAAAGAGGTGCCAACTGCTATTACGATTTCAGCTTCAGAAATCGGTTTAATACTAAGTTGTCTGGAAAGGTAACTCCCAAAATTCAACTTATCCTCAGGGGAGATAATGCCTCTTCCTGAAAAAGTAGAAAATGAGGCGGCATTAAGTTTACCTAAGACTTTTCGAGCAAGGGTAGAACAGTGAGTTGCTCCTCCACCAAATATAAACATCACTTTTGGATGGTCCTGGAATAGGTCTTTTACTATAGAAAGGTCTGGATCAATTTTACTTTCTATTTTTGGAAATGATTCTATCCTTTTTTCTGAGTACGGCTCTACTTTGCTTTCTAAAAGGCTAATTGGAACTTGAATATGTTTTGGCCTTTTTCTTTGAGTACGAAACTCAAGAAAAGCTTTATCAATCAAATCATATGCTTGAATATCATCATTTGCTATTTCCGACCAATCACATACCGTTTCTGCAGCTAACCGCTGGTCCTTCATTTCATGAAGTCGTCCCCGCCCCTGCTCCAAAATAGACACATCCAACGCGGACGAGATAACCAGCATAGACACACTATCAGAGTAGGCCTGCCCCATTGGTGTCATAATATTACAAATTCCTGGACCTGAAATAACATATGCAACTCCCGGAAAACCAGTAACACGAGAGAATCCGTCCGCCATGAATCCCGCCCCCTGTTCGTGACGTGCTAAAATATGTCGAATGCCAGCCTCTTCTATACCCCTATATAACTCCTGATTGTGGACACCTGGAATTCCAAATATGATATCTACTCCTTTGGACTTTAGATAATGTGAAAGTTCTGCCCCAAGAGTTTTCTTCATTAATTAATTCCTCCAAAAATTTACAGTTAAAATAGCGTATATGACAAGAAGTTCCAAACGCCCAATTAACATAGCAGCCGCAAGTAACCATTTTGAAACATCATTTAAACCAGAGAAGTTTCCAGTTGGCCCAATTTCATCACCCAAACCAGGTCCAACATTTGCAAATGCAGTTGCCGCGCCTGATATAGAAGTTACAAAATCTAATCCAGATAAACCTAATAGTATCGAAAATATACCAATCGAAACCAAGAATAGTACGAAAAATGAAATAACAGAACTTAAGACCTCTTCCTCAACCACTCTACCCTCATATCTTGGTGAAAACACACCATGAGGCGACTGAATTCTTTGCAGTTGGGTCTTTATAGAGGCAAATAGTAATTGAAATCTAAATATTTTTATTGAACAAGAGGTCGAACCTGCACAGCCCCCTATTAGACCTAAGAAAAAGAAAAATGAGACAGCAAAAGCTCCCCATGAACCGTAATCTACGCTTACATAACCTGTACCAGTAATAATAGAGATAACACTAAAGAAAACTTTTCTAAGTATTACTTCGTTAAAGTCTTTAAATTCGACAACATGCCATAGACCCATTAAAGTCGACAGCAGGAATATTACCGCTAAAAAGGTTCTAATCTGACTATCTTGAAAAAATGGTCGCGTATTTCCAGAAACAAACTGTACATACCGAACAAAAGGTAATGCTGCCAAAATCATAAAGAAAGATGCGACATACTCTGCTCCCGGCCCATACTTCATAAATGACATATCAGAGTTTGAAAAACCCCCAGTAGCAATCGTGGTGAACGCATGTACGATAGCATCAATAGCTGACATTCCTGCAGCCAAATAAGCAACAAAACATAATCCCGTTAGTGTGAGGTAAATTATTGAAATCGATTGTGCAATCTGACCAGCTCTAGGTAATATTTTTCCAAAAGTATCAAATCCCTCAGTTCGGAAAAGTTGCATACCTCCAATTCTCAAAGCAGGCAAGAAAACCATTGCCATCACTACAACGCCAATTCCACCAAACCATTGCAGTAATCCTCTCCAAAGCTTTAAACCTACTGGTAATTGTTCAATATTAGTTAAAACTGTTGAACCAGTAGTTGTGAACCCTGAAATTGATTCAAAAAAAGCATCCACAAGGCTTGCATCTGTCGCCCCTAAATAAAAAGGAAGGGCACCAAAGAATGGTAGAGCCACCCATACCACTGTTGTTAAAATAAATGTCTGCTGAATACTTAACCTATCAGTCACCCCATTTGCAGAAGCAAGTGCAGTTAAACCCCCAACAGTACAAGTAATTAGAGCGCTCTCCAAGAAAGTAAACCAATGGCCATTACCAGCATAGCTATCCCATAACATTGGCAATAACATAGAAAGCCCTAGACCAAAAACTAAGAGGCCTACAACATATCCAACCGGTCTGAAATCTAGCATATACCTAACTTAATTTTTTATTATTATAATACTTATTAAAGTAATATCATATACTGTTTTTTTATTCTCAACAATCACGATCAATGAAATTTTTAACTACAAAACTTCAATCAATATAGATTTTAAGTTTTGGTTTGATGACAGATTGGTTGTCAAGTTAAAGAGATTACAAAAAAGGTTTAATTGATATCTGCTAAAATACACTTTCTCTTACAACGCTTAAAGACATTACAATTTTAACTAAAACAAAAATACTTTTAACAATGTGTGACAATTTTTACCTTTTATTTTACATATTATAAGGTAGATAAATACATGCATAAGCAGTTTTAAGTAAAAATTTTATTAACTCATGCGAGGTATATGGTTGACGATTAACTCTCCAAAAATGGAATGCGTTCCAAGTATTAAAAATGTTAAAGAATCTTTAAATATATTAAAACAAATTCAAAAACTATCTTTAAAGATAGATCAACTACCTACTGACTCTAACTTGTCTGATATATTAGCTGAGATTCAAGCCCTTAGCTCAAAAAGTTTGAAGACTACCTATCCAAGTGACTTTATTCCAGATGACGGTTATCTAAAGGCAATGCCTGATATTCAAAATGGGTCTGCTTCACTTATCAAAGGTTCAAAACAAAGAATTCAACACGTCGGAATTTCAAATTTCCGACTGCCAGTAAGCTTTAAAACAAAGAATTTATCTTCACTTTCATTAGAAACATCAGTAACCGGATCAGTCAGCCTAGAAGCTAATAAAAAAGGTGTGAACATGTCTCGGATCATGCGAAGTTTTTATAAAACATCTGAAGAAAAATTTAGTTTTGATGTGATTACGAAAGCGATTTCCCTCTACAAAAAAGATCTCGAAAGCTTTGATGCTAGAATACAAATGAAGTTTTCCTTTCCAATAAAAGTTGCAAGCCTACGCTCCGAACTTGAGGGCTATCAGTATTATGACATAGCATTAGAAGTAGTTGATTTTGAAAATATAACAAAAAAAATTATACATCTTGATTATGTTTATTCATCGACCTGCCCTTGCTCACTAGAGTTAGCAGAACACGCACGATCCACACGAAATCAACTGGCAACACCGCATTCGCAAAGATCAGTTGCAAGGATTTCTGCCGAAATTAATCCAAACTTCTCAACTTTCTGGTTCGAAGACTTAGTAGAATTATGTAGAGAAGCAGTTCCCACTGAGACGCAAGTAATGGTGAAGAGAGAGGACGAACAGGCATTCGCTGAGTTAAATGGCTCAAACCCAATTTTTGTTGAAGATGCTGTACGGTTGTTTGCTCAAAAACTAAGCGCGGAACCCCGGATAAATGATTACAGAATTATCGCCAGTCATCAAGAAAGCTTACACTCTCACGATGCTATTTCAGTTTTAACAGAAGGTAACACTTTTAAACAGGACAGCCTTGACCCGAACACGTTTAAAAGCCTTTTTCACATAGGTTAGACAACTGAACTACTCTGATTGACGCCTATTTCTGTGAAATTTTCCCATATTTTTGGATCAAACTATTTTGTGCTATAAAGAAAATAAATACTGCTCCTGTAAGACCAAAGGTTTTAAAGTTAACCCAACTGTCAGTACTCATATTCCTCCAAATAAGCTCATTAAGTAATGCTAAGCTTAAAAAGAAAATAGCCACTCGCTTTGTTAAAATTACCCAACCAGTGCTCTCTAATGGGAGCATATCCTCCATTATATATTCTAAATATGACTTTTTTCTCAACAAACCAAAGCTCAAAATTCCTCCAAATAATAAATATATAATCGTAGGTTTCATTTTGAAAAAACGGTCATCGTTAAACCAGATTGTTAAACCACCAAAAATCACAACTAAAATAGCTGTAATAATTTGCATTTTAGCTATCTTCCCTGATAAAATCCAAAGCACCAGAATCGAGAATAATAGTATTGGAATGAACACTCCTGTTGCTATTATAAACCCTTGATAATCTACGCCAAATATAGAGAAGACTTTGTCTTTAATCCTCCCATAGATAATAAAGAATATGACCAAAGGTCCAAGTTCCAATAAAAACTTCAACACAGGATTTATATCTCTCTTCTTCATTTAAGCTCCTACCCCGACGACAATAGCACCAATAGCGATTAGAGTTATAAGGCACAATCTTAATAGTCCAACATTTTCATTTAAAAATAAAAAACCTATTAGAACTGCAAATATAATGGAGGTTTCCCTCATCACCGAAGCCTGGCCAACATCATCTAATCTTGTTGCCAACATTATAGATCCAAAGGAAAAATATGCGATAATGCCGCCTATAATTCCTCGGCCAGTTAGCCCAGAAAGATTGGGTTTTTCTATTGCTAGACGCCAGCGCATATAAGCTACTGAAGGCATAAAAAAACCATCGAGTAAAAAGAGCCAGAAGATAAAAGTGAAGGGATTATATGTAGATCTAATACCGTATGTATCGTAAGTGGTATATATTGCTACGAAAAGTCCAGTGGTTACTGCTAAGATTAACGCAAGGCCTAAGGAAACTCTATCAATAGCGATTGTTTTAAGGTTGTAAAACGCCAATCCAAAAATCCCAACCAATAAAGAAATCAAACCAAATATCTGTAGTAATGAAAAAACCTCTCCAAAAATAAAGAATGCCGTGACAACTGTAAATACTGGTGATGTACCTCGAACTATTGGGTATACCACCGTGTAAGCCCCTCGGCTGTAGGTCCAAGCCTGTAACACTTTGTAAATAGAATGAATTACAAGAGCAATGAGTAGGATTGACCACATATGTGGTTCCGGAACTGGAACAACAAAAATCACGAACGGAAAGGCGATTAGACCATAGGCTAAATCCATGGCACCACGTGATAACCAGGGATCATGCTTCCCTTTCTGCAGTGCTCCAAAACTTGCGTGTAAAACTGCTGCTATTAAAGCTAAACAAACAGCAACCCAATGACCTCTGCTAGTTCCCTCTAGTAATAAAAAGGATTCGATCAATTATCATAGCCAGTTAGTGCTCGCGCAAAGTCGTTAGGGTCAAATGGTGCGAGATCATCAATCTGCTCACCAATTCCAATTGCATGTACTGGCAAACCAAATTTGTCAGCTAAAGCAACCAAAACTCCACCTTTTGCAGTTCCATCCAGTTTAGTCATTATTAGCCCTGACACCTCGGAAATTTGGCGAAAAACTTCTACCTGATTTAAAGCATTTTGACCGGTTGTGGCATCAAGAACTAATAACGTATTATGTGGCGCTGTAGGGTCTTTCTTTTTAATAACTCGTACAATCTTTGCTAACTCTTCCATTAAATCAGAACGGTTTTGTAATCTCCCTGCTGTATCTATTAATAAAAGATCAGCACCATCTTCTTCTGCTTTTGTCATAGCTTCAAAGGCTAAGGAAGCAGGGTCAGAACCTTCTGGAGCGGTTAACACTGGAACTTGCGCTCGGTCGCCCCATATTTGCAACTGCTCAACTGCCGCTGCCCTAAATGTATCTCCAGCGGCTATAATTACTTTTTTGTTTGCCACTTTAAATTGACTTGCTAATTTTCCAATAGTCGTAGTTTTACCAGACCCATTAACTCCTACCACTAAAACCACTTGTGGTCGTTTTGAAAAAATTGGCATTGGTTTGGCTACACTATCCATTATTTCAGCTATTTGGTTGGCTAATAACCCTTTAACCTCGTTTGTCGAAAGCTTCTTCCCCATGTTACCTTCCGCTAAATTCGCTGTAACACGTATAGCGGTTTCTACACCCATATCTGATGCAATTAGGAGCTCCTCTAGAGCTTCTAGCATTTCATTATCTAATGCTCTTTTAATAACCTGACTTTTATTTTTACCTCCGATAAGTCTTTTAAAGAAATTTGCCTTTACCGGCTTTGAAACTCTCTCATCATCTAAAATCATTTCAGTAGATTTTAGATTAGAATTTATTGTTTCTTGAAAATCAAGCTTCGGCTCTGGTACAATATCCGGCACAGGCATCGGCTCTGGCACAATCTTCGGCATAGGCGTAGGCTCTGGTACAATCTCCGGCACAGGCGTCGGCTCTAAATAATTAAAGTTTGCGTTTACTTCGTCATTTGTGTTTGTATCTTCTACCCCACCATCTTTAACAATATGATCTATACCTTCTTCCAGTTTTGAAGAAGATCTAAATAAACGATCTTTTAACTTTTTAAAAAATGACATTGTCTACCAAAATAACACAAACACATATGGAGTAGTACTTTGAGGATGGAAGTAAAAGAGGTTATGTCAAAATAATACCCAGTATTAAATCAATTCCTTATATAATATTTGATAATTATATACTTCGTTTAAAATTTATTTCTGTAATAAATACCTTCCATCTTTGAACTCAATGACTATATCTTTTTCCTTTTTGATGTTTAACTTTGACGAGATAATTTGTTCATCAATCCAAACTACAGAATAACCGCGCTCTAAAGTAGTATGATAACTCAAATTTTTTAAAAGTTGACCCTTGTACTGTAATTTCTTCAACTTTTCTTTCAGCTCTAACTCAGTAAGAAAGGACAGTTTTCTATTCAGATTTTCAAGTTTTTCGTGTGCACTCTTGAGGTTTACCTTTAGCTTCTCATTCCTCAGCCGTGACCCAATACCATCAAAAATACTCCTTTTCAATCTAACCTGACTATCGATAAGCCTGCTAATAGATTGAAAATGCTCTTCAAATACATTTTGTGCAATAGTAACCACATTCTTTAACAAATTTATTCTTAGACCAGCCATAATTCTTTCACTGTTTAATCTTTTAGCTTGAATAGCGTAACTCAATGCTTTTGGCATCCGCAAACTGATAGAGCGCAGTTTATCTGAAGGGTTAACTAATAATTCCTCTGGACGATTCAAAAAACGAAATAAATAAGTGAGTCTTTCTGCTCTAATTTCATAAAGCTTAGCTATCGCATTAATTAATCTT
>CAJIZW010000020.1 GCA_905181985.1 uncultured Paracoccaceae bacterium
GCAGATAGAAGTTCTACTAATTTAGTTAGATAAGTTATGCAAATTGGGCAATGTAATCCTCTGAAAAACACAAGCATTGTAAAGTGCCTTGGGGCTTGTTTACTGAGGTCAAATTCTCCGTGCTGCAATGTAGGTAAAATTAATTTTGGGGCTTTTTGATTTGGATATATCATTATAATTTTTCCTTATTGAGAAATAAAATTTCAAACCAAGATTGCCTCTTTTAAATCGGTAAGGTAGCAAAGACCTATGGCGTTACTAGGCTTAAAATTAACCGTATCCTATAGACAAATAATATACTAAACAAACCAAAGAAATATTTATGGATAGTTCCATTATGTCCACGGTATTTGTAAATTTAATGAGATAAAGTTATGAAATTTTATGCGGCAAACACACCACCACATTTGATTACACTAATTTTTCTTACATCTACATCTGTATTATCACTAAATATGTTCATACCATCTCTCACAAGTATGGCAGATGAGTTTTCCGTTTCGTATGCTGTGATGAATATTTCTGTGGCTGGTTACTTAGCAATTACAGCGGTTTTACAAGTAGTTTTGGGTCCACTTTCAGATAGGTTTGGGCGAAGACCAGTTTTATTAGGAAGTATTATAATCTTTTCTCTAGCTTCTTTGTTTTGTGCTTTATCTTCTAATATTTGGATTTTCTTAAGCCTAAGGATACTCCAAGGAGCAATTATTTCTGGCATGGCACTTTCTCGAGCAATAGTGCGGGACATGATGGGTTCAAAGGATGCTGTCCGAGTGTTGGGAACAATGGCAATGGCAATGGCGGTTGCCCCAATGCTAGGACCTATCTTGGGAGGAGTTTTTGACGAGATCTTTGGTTGGAGAGCTACATTTTGGTTTTACTTGGGATTAGGATTAGCTTTATTTATACTTACTTGGATCGATCTGGGTGAAACCAATAAAAATCCATCAGCCACATTTCGAAAACAATTCTCTACGTATCCTGATTTACTTTGTTCAGGTTTATTTTGGGGCTACTCGATATGTTTGTCATTTGGCATAGCATGTTTCTATGCATTCCTGTCGGGAGCCCCTTTAGTTGCTGATAAGGTACTTCACTTACCACCCTCTCAATTAGGGCTCTATATGGGATCAATAACCGGAGCATTCTTGGTGGGCAGCTTCATATCAAACCGTCTAGCTAAGCACACAACCTCAACCAAGCTTGTTTTAGCTGGCCGTATAGTATCAGTTTCTGGTCTTTCTCTAGGGCTAATAATAGTGCTATCCGGGAATATTACGTCGCTTTCCATTTTTGGTTCTACAATCTTTATAGGTCTTGGAAATGGAATGTCCTTGCCAAGCTGTTACGTTGGCGTCATGAACGTGCGCTCCGACTTAGCAGGAAGTGCTGCGGGCTTATCAGGTGCAATGGGAGTTGCTGCCGGTGCAATTCTGGCAACGATGATGGCTGCTATCTTAACAGAAAGCAATGCCGCTTTTGGCTTTTTGACTTTCTTACTTATAGCTAAAATTATTAGTTTAGCTGGGGCAATACTTGCACATAATTTGGAAAGAAAAATTAACTAGTAAGTAAACCCTATTACCAAGTTTTATTAATAGCATCAGCAATTAAGGTTTTTAATCGACTTTTACAGATTGGTCTTGGATTCGTGGGCAAGCAGATATCATTAAGAATCATCTCAACAAGTTTATCTATATCCTTATTTAAAACTCCTAACTCACCTAAGCTGTGAGGAATCATAAACTCCTCATACAGGGCTTCGATCCAAGTTATTAAACCTTGAAAATCTTCACTATCAGCGCCACATGCTCTAGCCAAATATTTCACTTTACCTTCAATTTCTGGATAATTGTATCGTAACACTGCTGGTAAAATTACTGCGTTAGTCAGACCATGTGGGGTATTATACAATCCGCCAACCATATGGCTAATAGAGTGGACTAATCCTAACCCTTTAGTGAAAGAAACAGCGGCTAAGCATGATCCAACCATCATTGCTCCCCTTGCCTCAATATCATTTCCGTTGTGATAAGCAGTCTTTATAGCTGGGCATATTAATTCTAATGCCTGAAGGGCTATACCATCACACATCGGATGAAATGTTGGAACTGAGTAAGCCTCAATAGCATGAACAATTGCATCAATACCGGTCCAGGCAGTAAGGTTTTTTGGCAATGTAAGGGCAAGTTCAGGGTCCAGAACAGCCGCTAATGGCCAATATTCTGGATGATAAAAAGCTTTTTTTTCATTACTTATTGTATCGGTAACCATAGCGCCTGGTTCAACTTCAGCACCTGTTCCAGTTGTAGTTGGTACGCAAATAAGAGAGACAAAAAAATCTAATTTGGTTTGAAAGGGTACTTCATTAAGCATATCAAAATCCCAAAACCTATCAGGACTTCGATAGGCTGATAATGCTATTGCTTTTCCAGTATCTAAAGAGCTTCCACCACCAATAGCAATAATACCATCACAGCCTTCACGAATGTAGATTTCACATCCGAGAAGACACTCTTTGTCAGTTGGATTCGGTGAGAAGTCTGAGAATAGGGAACACTTTAAGCCCTCAGTAATCAACATTTTTATTGCTGAGGAGACAAAGTTTAATTTTGCAGTTTCTGAATCTGAAACAATTAAAGGTCTTTTTATTCCCACTGTTTTTGCAATACTTGGAACTTTTTTTATACTGCCTGGTCCATAGTGTATTGGAATTGGGAAATTCCAAAGGCACTGCTCTAACATATTACTTTTAATTTCTGACATAATCGAGTTTTTTACTTAACTTTGGTATTAATTTTTTTTCTACGAAATAATAACTTTGTACAATGGTATTTTTAAACATTTTTACATGCAGTCTCGCTCAATTTTCTGATTAAACTTACGGGATACAAATAACTCTCCTTTGCTGAAAGCCTTTAAACTGCCACTTAAATAAAAGTGTGTTTTATCACAAGTCGCATGAGTAGTTGTCTCAACTCGAGCATCCCAATCATCGCGTTTATATTGAGCTGTACAATTAAATTCCATTGCGGCGGAAAGAGGATCATCCCGTTTGATTGAAAGTATCTTTTCTTTTGTAAATGAAATCTCAGTTCCAATATCATCAATTATAGAACTTCCATCATCTCGTTTAACTATAAATTTCGTACTTAGATCATCAAATTTATGAGTAAATGTACGAGATTCGTCCCCAACCTTTTTAACCGTCATATTTAATGGTTGCGCATGTTCTGGAGGAAGAAATTTTATATTATGGAAATTATCCTCATCGTATAAAATAGGTAAGCTAACTGTTGAATGTGATGGATCTATTGTGATTACCGTGGAAGTTGGTGATGGCCAAATTAAAGGCCAATAGGATGTTGAAACAGCAATCCGCAGCCGGTGCCCTTTTGGAATAATCTGTGCTACGCCCTTTAATTTAACCGTCACTTCATAAAACTTGTTTGGAGTCAAAGTATCTGGGTTTTCATCGCTCTCCCTATGAGAAAGGTTAAGAACCCCATACGAAATTCGTTCAACAGCACCATCTGGATGTATGTTATTTAATCGAACTGCAATTAAAGCTTGAGGAGCGTCTGAAGATACATACAGTTTAACTCTGCCCTCTCCCACTATACTAATCGGATTTAGTAAAGGGTCACCATCAAATACGAGAGAGCCTGAATCATCCTCTCGTTGATCAAGTGGTAACTCAGGCGCGACTTTTCCTAAACCATACCCACACCATTCACCACCATAGACCCCTGTCGTTTGAGGGGAGGATACCGTCAACTGTGGATTAAAAGTCGTTTTGTTTTGTGTAGCTGAAAGTCTGTTACCATTGAAAAAATATGTGTCTTCCTTGATGCTTTTAGATGGCCAAGATGGAACACCTAACCAACGCCCTTTCCGCGTATCGAAGTGAGGTGCTGGCCTTTCGGACTCTTGTAAAAACAATCGCATAGCAGGATCTTTGTCTACGCCAGTATCTATATCTTTTAACCAATGATCCCACCATCGTTTACACTCTTGTAAAAAACCAATCGCTGGTCCTGGAACCCCTTCATTAGGATATTTGTGTCCCCATGGACCTATTATTCCTTTAGATGGTATGTTCAAGTTTTCAATAAGTTTGAAAACCGCAGTTGGATAACCATCAGCCCACCCACTGACTGCTAAAACTGGACACTGAATTAAGTCATAATCTTCTTGGACCGAGCCATGCTTCCAAAATGCATCTCTGCGTTGATGCTCAACCCATAGTGCAGGATATAAATCTAATCCGTCAATACGCGTCTTCCACATCTGCTCCCATTTTTCTTCACCCACCATCTTGGGATCTGGTGGAAGAGCGCCAAAAGTAAAAAAAGCGCTCCCCCAGTCCATGTTATCGCTTAGGAGACATCCTCCCATAAAATGTACATCATCATTGTAACGATCAACTGTAGAACATAAACTAATAACTGCTTTTAGAGCAGGTGGTCTTCTAGCAGCAATCTGTAATCCATTAAAGCCACCCCAGGAAATTCCAATCATTCCAACTGACCCACTACACCAATCCTGATCAGCCAACCATGTAATCGCCTCAATACCATCATCTTGTTCTCGCTTTACATATTCATCTTCCACAAGCCCATCTGAGTCACCAGTTCCACTAATATCCAAACGGACAAAAGCATACCCGTTAGCTGCAAACCAGTACATATTTATCTCATCCCGAGCCCTCGTCCCATCCCGACGGCGGTAAGGCAAATACTCTAAAATTATAGGTACTGGATCTTCATTCGCATTTTTTGGTAATACTATTCTTGCGGCAAGTTTTCGTCCATCAGAAAGCGGGACCCATACCAACTCCCTATCATCAACAGAGTTTTTATAATTTCGAATTATTGGTTCAGCTTTCATTATAATTTCCTTCAAACTAAGCTTAAAAAGTCATACCTGGTTTAATTATGGTTTCGAGGAAAATCTTGAGACCAAGTTTCACTATGCACAAGCTCTTCACCCTGTCGCGCCTCCAAACTAGCTTCGACATGAAAATGAGTTAACGTAGAGGTGATGATTGTTCGAGTTTTAGATGAAACTTCCCAAGCGTCACGTTCAAAAAGTTCACACCATGTTATGTCTAGTTTAGCCGATAATGGGTCATCAGGGTGAATAGACATATACTCATCATGAGTAGATGAAACAGTCCATCCATTATGAAGATTATATACAGCTTTACCTTCGTCGAACCACTGATGCTGAGTTACTACTCCAGATAGCATATCTCTATTGATATCCCACTTGTATTCTGAGGGCCTAAGTACTGTTTTATCTAATAGTGGCGCACACTCTGGCTCAGAAAAAGGTACTAATTGTGTATCACTTTTTCGAATAGGACGAGTTGGTAAAATAATTTTACTAGCATCCTTTGAAATAGTTATGGTGGCTCTCTCAGGTGAAGGCCATGCAATTGGCCAATATATACTCGAAATTGCTACTCGAATTCGGTTGCCAACACCAAAACTATGCCCAGCTTCATTTAATTGGACTTTAACAGAGTAGGTTTTCTCAGGCTCCAAAAGCTCAGGAGTTTCACTACTGTTCCGATGGGTTAAATTTAGTAAACCGTAACTTACTCTAGTCACACTCCCATCGGATAGAACTTCGGATAGGCATACAGCTATCATTGCAACTGATTTGTCACTAGATACGTCCAACATTATAACGGGAGCACCAAGAATATCCAAAGGTTCTTTTAAAGTGTCAGTATCAAAAACTATCGAACCTGCCTCTTCAGGTCGCTGGTCTCCAGGACCATCTGGATCTAATCCATGTGGACACCACTGACCCGCCATTAGGCCTACAGTCATTGGCGAATTTATAGAAAACTCGTTAGCCTCTTTATGAACCACTGAAGAGCTAAGGGAGGGCTGCCCCGAACTGAATTTCAAAGTCAGATCTTTTGTGTTTGCTGACGGCCAGCTTTCTTCTGACACCCACTTACCAGGCCTTTCTTTATAATATGTCTTTGGTGCTATAGGGTCTTGTATCCAACATCTTAAAGGTTCTTCCTCCATAATCCCAGTATCTATATCTTTCAGCCAATAATCCCACCATCTCAGGCATTCCTGAAGAAAACCAATTGCGGGCCCCGGCTCTGCAAAATGTGGGTATTTATGCGCCCAAGGGCCTATTAAACCCTTACAGGGTGATTTCAAATTGGAAAGTAACCTAAAGACAGAGTTTGAATATCCGTCTGCCCATCCACCTACAGCGTAAACAGCAGCTTGAATTTTATCATAATCTTCACAAATAGAACCATGTTTGTAAAATTCATCACGTGTTTGATGTTCCATCCAGTCTTGCAACCATAAACCACTTCCTTTCAAACGGCCAACCCATAAGTCATGCCACTTGTTTCCAACTGTACTTGGATCTGGAGGCGTTGTATTAAGTGAAAACATATAGCTATTCCATGCAGCATTATCATTTAACAAACATCCACCCATATGATGGATATCATCTGCATACCGGTCATCAGTAGAACATATTGAAACTATCGCTTTTAAGGCTTCAGGTTGCCTAGCCGCAATTTGTAAACCATTAAAACCACCCCATGATATTCCAATCATTCCAACATTACCTGAGCACCATTTTTGTTGGGTAATCCAGTTAATTATTTCAATGCCATCATCTTGCTCCTGCTTCAAATACTCACCTAGCAGAACTCCTTCTGAATCGCCTGATCCACGCATATCAACTCTAACTGAAGCATAACCGTGCCCAGCGAAGTAGGGATGAGTTGTCGCATCTCTATCAGCTGTTCCATCTTGTCTCCTATAAGGTAAATATTCGAGAATTGCTGGAACAGGTTTATCAGATGCATCGATAGGTAACCATATCCTGGCGGCTAATCGAACCCCGTCAGAAAGTTCAATAAAAATTGGATCTAAAACTTCAATTTCATTTGGAAACTTTTCAATAATTTTCATGTTTTATTCCTTAAAATTTAAATAGTTTATTTTCTATACGTAAGGGCTTCATTACGTGAGGGGTTAGATAAAACGTTAGCGGCATCTTAAATTTAATAAAAGAGATAATATGTTAAATATAGATTAAGTATATAAAATATATATTTTATTGTTGACTCCTACAACGTAATGGCCAAATTTAACTTACATAAATAGATTTTTAGGAGATGAAATGAGTAAAATTTTACAAACACGACGTCAGCTACTGCAGACAATAGCTTTTGCAGGTATTGCTGGAACAGCCGTAGGGAAGTTTCCAGGTATAGCGTACGCCGCTGATGGGGCCACATTAAAGATTCAATTTGAGCGTGAATTGGATAGCTTGGATCCAGGATATTTTGTGGGAGGAAGCCCACCTTGTGACGTAAACTGGGCACTAATGCCTGCTCTGGTTCATTATGGAAGAGGTGGCGGATGGATACCAAGTCCTCACGTTGAAAGTGTCGTTGCTCGTGATGCGACCCATATCGACTTTACACTCCGAAAAGGTATGATGTGGACTAACGGCTTCGGCGAAGTCACTACCGAAGACGTTGCTTACAGCTACGATCGAGAAGCCGTTAGTGAATGGAAAGGTGACTACGTAGCGTATGATCATGTTGAAATTAAAGATAAATACAGTGGAACAATAGTTCTAAATCAACCATTTGCCCCATTCATGAACACCACACTTGCATCTGGCACTGGTATTATAATTTGTAAAAAAGCTGTAGAAGCTGCCGGAGGAAAGTTTACAACAGAACAACCCGCTTCTTGTGGTCCATACCTAATAGCAGAGCATAGACCAGGACAAGTGTTGAAACTTCGATCTAACCCTGAATGGAACGGTGCAAAGCCCGCTTACGAAAACATTGACTGTCTTTTTGTAACCGAGTCCTCAGCAGCCGCTCTTGCTTATGAAGCTGGCGAACTTGATATTGCGAAAGTAAGTGCAGACACTTATGCTAGATATCTTAAAGAAATCCCCGCTAACTCCAGTTTAACAGTTGCCGGGGCACTTCAGTACATGTGGATGGGAATGAATACTGACCATCCAAAGCTCAAAGACATTAGAGTAAGGCAAGCCATTCAGCATGCTGTCGATGCCAGCGCTGTAGTACAGGGAGCATACTCAGGAACAGCAGAACAATCATATGGTGTTGTCTGTCCTGGCTTAACTGGCAGGAGAGATAAAGCAGGTTATTCATACGATCCAACTAAAGCAAAGGCTCTACTTGAAGAAGCAGGTGTGTCTGGATTAAAATTGACACTACGAACTTTAAATAACCAAGAACGAATGCTGACAGCACAAATAATTCAGGCCAACTTGGCAGCTATAGGAGTAACTGTTGAAATAATTCCTTTAGATGGCGGCCCATTTTGGGATATGGGTCAAGAAAAGAAAGGGGATACCTGGAAAGAACTTGAGCTTTGGATTATGCGTTATAGCTCAGGTCCCGACCCATACGAGCCATTTCAGTGGTTTGTTCGCGGTCAAGTTGGGGTATGGAACTGGGAACGTTGGTCATCTGATGAATTCGAAGACTTGTTTGCAAAAGGTGTAGCCGAAACAGATACTGGAAAACGGGAAGCCATTTACACACGGATGCAAGAAATTATGGATGAAACGGGTGCATACGTGTACCTAACCCACGAACCAGAGGTTTTCATACATAAATCCTCTCTCAGCCCTCATTTCTCTCCAACAGCAGAAATGATTGTAGGCGCGTTTAAAGAAGCATAAGGAACCTCTTACGGCTAGGGTCTTGGCCCTAGCCGTAAATTCTTATAAAACTTTTATTATATATGTGGTCTTACCTATTAAAAAGAATATTACTTTCGGTGTTAATCGTGTTTCTAGCGATATTAGCGCTATTCATAACACTTCATTCAATTCCTGGAGATCCGATTAGTATCGCTCTCGGTCCACGCGCAACACCTGAAATACAAGCCGAGTACGCCGCAAGAATGCATCTCGATAAACCTCTATACCATCAATTTGTTATTTTTATTGGAAATGTACTTAAAGGTGATCTTGGTAATGACCTCTTTTCAAATAGAAGTGTTCTATTGATTTTATCAGAGCAGCTTCCCTACACTATCGTGCTTGCTGTCACAGCAATTGGATGGTCGGCGTTAATAGGTATTCCTTTGGGATGTTTATCTGCTGTAAAACCAAACTCATTACTAGATAAAATTACAGGAATAGTATCAGTTGGAACTATAGCAATTCCCTCATTTTTGGTTTCCATATGGGCTATTTTAATATTTTCTGTTGGGTTGAAATGGTTACCCGTTATCGGAGCTGGCGAGCCAGGCGATTTTGGAGATCAAATATATCACTTAATTCTACCAGCATTTGCAGTGGGTCTTGGCTGGGTAGGTTATTTAGCTCGGATGGTAAGGGCTTCAATGCTCGAAGTAATGAGTGAAAATTACATACGCTCCGCGAATGCGTTTGGCTTAAAAAGCAGAACTATAATATTTAAATATGCTCTTAAAGTAGCTATTTTACCGACCATCACCCTAATAGGTGTTGGCTTTGGAGCATTATTATCTGGAACAGTGTTTGCTGAAATTATTTTTTCTAGACCAGGTATCGGAAAAATTATCTACAATATGGTGCTTGCCCGTAATTTTCCAGTTATACAAGGTGCCGTATTAATTACAATTGGCATGTATGTCATTGTTACCTTGATTGCTGACCTTGCTGTTTCATGGTTAGACCCTCGTGTGAGAGATACACTGTGAGCATTTCATGAAAGCTTATAAAAAGAAAATAATACTGTCACTTCCTGATGTTATTTTACCTGAAAAGCTAGTACTTTTTTTACGTAATCCAATGGGCGTACTAGGTTTCACATTAGTTCTTCTTATTGTGATAAGTGCTGTTTTTGCTCCCTTATTTGCAACACATAATCCATTTACAATGGACATAGCAAACCGATTGGCAGGCCCCTCTTTCGATAATTTCCTTGGTACAGACCAATTAGGTCGGGATACCTATACAAGAGTGTTATATGGTGGACGTGTTGCCTTACAGGTTGCTGCAATAGGAGTATCCGTATCACTAATAGTTGGTTTAACACTTGGTATGATTGCTGGGTATGGTCCTTTGTGGTTAGATAATATGCTCTTGTTACTTTTTGATGCAATTCGTTCGTTTCCAACAATTGTGCTTGCTCTTGCCGCAGTAGCACTACTTGGCCCAAGCCTAAGCCTTGTTATGACTATCGTAATTATTACATCTATTCCAGGTTACGCTAGGCTAGCAAGGACGAGCACTCTCTCAATTAAAAATACCGAATTTATCCTCGCTGAACAATCACTAGGTGCCAGCATGAAAAGGGTTCTTGCGATACATATCATGCCTAATGTTATAGGCCCCCTACTCATTTTAGCTGCAATGGATGTCCCAGTAGTCGTAACCATAGAGGCGGGATTAAGCTTCCTTGGCCTTGGTGTTCAACCTCCAACTGCAAGCTGGGGCACAATTTTAAACGAAGGCTATCTAATTATCAGAACAACACCGTGGATTGTCATAGCCGGTGGTATTCCTTTAATATTAACAACTTTGGGTTTTACTTTCTTAGGCGAATCTCTCCGAGACGTTTTTGACCCAAGGTTACGGAAAGGGAAATAAAGGGTGACGAAACTTCTTGATGTCAAAAACCTTAATGTTGATTTTCGTACCCCACTTGGTCGGGTTCATGCTCTGAGAGATATAAACTTTTCTATAACAAAAGGAAAAATTGTTGGTATCGTTGGTGAGAGTGGCTCAGGAAAAAGCACAATAATATGGACGATAACACAGCTGTTAGCCAAAAATGCTATTGTTAAATCAGGAGTGGCAAACTTTAATGGTATGGATCTACTAAAAGCAGATAACGATACAATAAGAGGTATTCGCGGTGAAAAAATCTCTATGGTTTTTCAAGACCCTATGACTTCTCAATCTCCTGTGCTTACCTACGCGCAACAAATGAACGATATTATGTATCGAAAAAATGAGCTTTCATCCCAGGAAAAGCGAGAAAAAGCAATTGCTATGATGCGGCGAGTTGGCATACCGGATCCTGAAAGTAGGATAGATCAGTATCCACATCAATTCAGTGGGGGTATGCGTCAGCGTGCTGGTATTGCAATGTCAATGTTAGTCGAACCTTCTCTTCTTATTGCAGACGAACCTACAACAGCACTTGATGTAACAATGGAAGCACAAATAATTCATCTAATTAGAGAGCTCCAAAAAGAGACAGACACCACTATTATGGTGGTATCTCATAATCTAGGGTTAATAGCAGAGCTTTGTGATGAAGTTATTATTATGTATGCTGGAGAAATTTTGGAAACAGGAAAAATTGAGGAAATATATAGCAACCCGAGTCATCCGTATACTCAAGCTCTTCTTGCGTGTGATCCTGCTAGAGAAAGTAAAAAAACTCGAACTTTATCAGTCATTCCAGGAGATATTCCAGATTCACATATCAAACCAAAGGGGTGTGTATTTGCATCAAGATGTGAATTAGCGGTACAACACTGTCGCACTGAAAAACCAGAAAACTATCGAATATCACGTTCAAATCATTTAGCTAAATGCCACCTTTTAGACCCCAAAAAGCCACTACCCAAGCCTCAATCAAACTTTAAAAAGATTCCTAAAACAAAAATTAGCTCAGAGCGTTTCTCTCATAAAGATAAGGAAAAACTTTTAAAAGTTAATAATATTCGAGTTCAATTCCCTATTATGACTAAATTAAAAGCTAAACTAAAAGGGATCAATGACCCTTATGTTGATGCAGTTTTTAATGCGTCATTAAGTTTAGAACGAGGAGAAACTTTAGGCTTGGTCGGAGAAAGCGGGTCAGGAAAGACAACACTAGGTCGAGCAATACTTGGCCTTGTTAGAACAAAGTCTGGTTCTGCTGAATATAATGGTCGTGATTTATGTCAACTTAACTCAAGAGAGTTTAAACCACTTAGACGGAATATGGCTATGATGTTTCAGGATCCTGTGGGTTCACTGAGTCCGCGCCAAACTGTTCGATCTTTGATGGTAGAACCGTTTAAAATCCATGGGATAGAAAAAAACTACGATGAAGAGGCCAAAAGGCTTTGCGAAACAGTCCGTTTACCAGAAAATTTTTTATCACGCTATCCACACGAACTTTCTGGCGGTCAAGCTCGCCGAGTAGGCGTAGCGAGGGCATTAGCCCTTAACCCTGAATTCATTATTGCCGATGAGCCAACAGCTGGCCTTGACGTATCTGTTCAAGGCGAGATTCTAAACTTAATGAATGACCTACAAGATGAACATGGAATTGCTTATCTTGTTATAAGCCATAACCTACCAGTAGTACGGCACATAAGTGATAAGCTCGCTATAATGTATTTAGGGCGTTTAATAGAAACTGGTGATTCAGCTAATATCTTTGAAAAACCCGCTCATCCTTACACAGAAGCTTTAGTGAATGGAATACCTCAACCTGATCCAAAAAAACGTAGGAAATTACTGTCTATTGAGGGAGAAATTCCAAGCTTAACTAGTAGGCCACTCGGGTGCGAGTTTCATCCGCGATGCAAGTATGTTCAAAAAAAATGTAAGTTTGATCCTCCATCTATAAAAACCTTATCCGATGGTAGAGAAGTCCTTTGCCATTTCCCCTTACAGACCTAAATTTTTTTTTAAAGACCTCTTAGATTCTCCTACCTAATCTCCAACATAAATAATTTAGACAGATCATGAAAAATATCTAAAGTAACAGCATAGGGAAGTGTATTATCATTTAG
>CAJIZW010000021.1 GCA_905181985.1 uncultured Paracoccaceae bacterium
GACGAATTTAATTCGTTTGTGAGAATCTCTTAAGTCAATAAAAAAAAAGATAAAATTATGTAAAAAATACGTTGACCTTACTGTATTTTACACGTCAAGTAGTGTCAGTTATCACGGCACATACAACATGTAGTGTTTGATGGCATAATTCGATACAGGTCCTACTAAGGTTAAGAATAATAAAAAAACTACATTCTTTTTAGGAAAATATAAGCTGTAATGCGCTAAAATAGACCTAGGCAGGTATGATTTACGTGATGATGAGAGTAAGTATAGGAAAAAATTGAAATGAAAATTGACAGAAAATTGACAGGCGATTCGACAGGTGCTTATGGAGGTATAGAATTTATCAAGCGAACTTCAGAAATTAAAAACCCAGATGGGACAATTGTTTTTAAACTTGAAAATTTAGAAGTCCCGTCGACTTGGAGTCAGGTTGCCGCAGACGTCATTGCCCAAAAATATTTTCGAAAAGCAGGTGTTCCCTCGAGATTGAAAAAAGTAAAAGAAAAGGGGGTCCCAGATTTTATAGCTCGGTCGATGCCTGATTTGGATAAGCTTCAAGCTATTCCCGAGGAAGATAGATACGTAGGAGAAACATCGTCCAAGCAAGTCTTCGATAGATTAGCAGGGGCGTGGTGTTATTGGGGCTGGAAAGGTGGTTACTTCAGCTCTGAAGGAGACGCTAAGGCTTATTATGATGAAATGAGAGCAATGCTTGCCTTGCAAATGGCAGCTCCTAATAGTCCTCAGTGGTTTAATACAGGATTACATTGGGCTTATGGAATTGATGGTCCCGCACAAGGGCATCACTACGTAGACTATCAAACTGGTAAATTGACGAAATCAAAAAGTTCCTACGAACATCCGCAGCCTCACGCGTGTTTTATTCAGTCAGTTAGTGATGACTTGGTTAACGATGGTGGTATTATGGATCTATGGGTGAGAGAGGCGCGTCTATTTAAATATGGATCTGGTACTGGAACAAACTTTTCTTCGCTAAGAGGGGCTGGAGAGAAATTATCTGGTGGAGGAATGTCTAGTGGGTTAATGGGTTTTTTAAAGATCGGTGACAGAGCTGCTGGTGCAATTAAGTCAGGTGGAACAACCCGTCGGGCGGCAAAGATGGTAATCGTTGATGCTGATCACCCAGATATTGAAGAGTTTATAAATTGGAAAGTTTTAGAAGAGCAAAAGGTTGCTAGCATTGTAGCTGGATCTAAAATGCATGAACAAAAGTTAAAAGGAATTTTTCAATCAATTAATGCTTGGGACGGCAAAATTGAAGACGCCACGAGCCCAGTTAAAAATGCCCAATTAAAAACATCTATTCGGGAAGCAAAAAGAGTAGCGATCCCTGAAACGTATATCAAGCGGGTTCTTGATTATGCAAAACAAGGCTATACGAGTATAGATTTCTCAGTTTATGACACGGACTGGGATTCCGAAGCATATAGCTCAGTATCTGGTCAAAACTCTAATAACTCAATAAGAGTAACTGACGCTTTTTTAACAGCTGTGGAACAAGATAAAGATTGGAACTTAATCAACAGGAATGATGGAAAAGTTGCAAAGACTTTAAAAGCTAGAGAGTTATGGGACCAAGTAGGCCATGCAGCATGGTCATGTGCTGATCCAGGGATACAGTATCACGATACAGTAAATTCTTGGCATACCTGCCCTGAGGATGGAGAAATAAGAGGGTCAAACCCTTGTTCGGAATATATGTTTCTAGATGATACAGCATGTAATTTGGCGTCTATGAATTTATTAACCTACTATGATGGAACTTCTTTTGACTCCAAGCTTTATATTCATGCGACACGTCTCTGGACATTGACGTTAGAGATATCTGTAATGATGGCTCAATTCCCTTCTAAAGAAATTGCCCAAAGGAGCTATGATTTTAGAACCCTAGGTTTAGGCTATGCTAATATAGGTGGGTTACTCATGAGCATGGGGCTCGGTTACGATAGCGAAGAGGGGAGATCACTGTGTGCTGCTCTGACAGCATTAATGACAGGGGTATCTTACGCCACATCAGCAGAAATTTCAAAGGAGTTAGGGCCATTCCCTAAATATCAGAAAAATGCAGATCATATGCTTCGGGTTATTCGCAACCATAGAAATGCAGTGTACGGAAGAAATGAAGGTTATGAAGAACTTTCTATAAAACCCTTACCACTTGACATCGATTCTTGCCCGGACAAACAGCTTATAGTCAGCGCACAGCAAGCATGGGATTTGGCACTGGAACTTGGAGAAAAATTTGGTTATCGAAATGCTCAATCGACTGTCATTGCACCTACTGGGACTATTGGTTTGGTTATGGATTGTGACACTACAGGAATTGAACCAGACTTTGCTTTAGTTAAATTTAAGAAACTAGCAGGTGGTGGGTATTTTAAGATTATAAATAGAAGTGTCCCGGCGGCACTTGAGAAGCTCGGCTATTCTTCTTCAAAAGTTGAAGAGATCGTGTCACATGCAGTTGGACATGGTACGCTAGGAAATTGTCCTGGAGTTAATCATAGCTCGTTGATTGGTCATGGTTTTGGATCAGTAGAAATAGCAAAAATTGAGGATGCTCTACCAAGTGCATTTGATATTAAATTTGTATTCAACCAGTGGACATTGGGTGAAGAATTTTGTTCGCAAACTCTTGGAATCCCTAAAAGTGAGTTAAACAATCCATCTTTTGATATGTTAATGCATTTAGGGTTCACTAGAGAACAGATAGATGCCGCTAATGATCACGTTTGTGGCACCATGACATTGGAAGGGGCCCCCCACTTAAAGGAACAAGATTATAAGATTTTTGATTGTGCTAATCCGTGTGGAAAAAAAGGAAAACGGTATCTATCGGTAAATAGTCATATTTATATGATGGCAGCTGCACAATCATTTATATCAGGTGCAATATCAAAGACAATCAACATGCCAAATAATTCAACTATCGAAGAGTGCCAGAAAGCTTATGAGCTAAGTTGGTCCCTTGGTGTCAAGGCGAATGCGCTATATCGGGATGGCTCTAAGCTTTCACAACCATTAGCGTCTGCTTTGATAGAAGAGGATGATGACGCCGCAGATATTCTTGAAGGAGGCACTCCTCATGAAAAATCTATCACGTTAGCAGAAAAAATTGTTGAAAAAATAATAGTAAAAGAAATCTCTGCTTCTCATAGAGAAAAAATGCCGCAAAGACGGAAAGGATATACCCAAAAAGCATCTGTGGGTGGCCATAAAGTGTATCTTCGAACGGGAGAGTATGAAAACGGCGACTTAGGTGAAATCTTTATTGATATGCATAAAGAAGGTGCTGGGTTTAGAGCAATGATGAATAATTTTGCGATCGCTATTTCAGTTGGTCTTCAATATGGTGTTCCCCTTGAGGAGTTTGTTGATGCATTTACCTTCACAAAATTTGAACCTGCGGGGATGGTGCAAGGTAACGATTCCATAAAAAATGCGACATCAATTCTTGACTATATATTTAGAGAACTAGCTGTATCGTACTTAGATAGATCTGATTTGGCTCACGTTAAGCCTGAAGGTGCTAGTTTTGATGATTTAGGGCGTGGCGAGCAGGATGATTTGCGAAATATTGATAATGTTTCAAAAAAAGCGGAGTCAAAATCCTTAGCCGTTTTAAAACAAATTAGTTCATCTGGCTATCTCAGGAAAAGAGTGCCGCAGGAACTTCATGTATTACAGGGTGGGTTAAACAATTCATACGCGGCTACAGCTCTGGACGTTTCATCT
>CAJIZW010000022.1 GCA_905181985.1 uncultured Paracoccaceae bacterium
TTTTAAAATTTAGGAGAGCTTTGTCACCTAAAGTTGAAGTGCACGGGGCCCCAGTTAAATTCACAATTTCTGTTACTAGACTCTCTCCTATTTGGACTTTATGGTTTTGTGTGGTGACAGATAAAGTGTGCTGTATTAATGCGTCAGGTAACCACGTATAGCCTATGATGCCTAAAGTAAGAATAATGCTTATTAAGATGTAAGTACGAACTCTACCATGGCGTGGCTTACGTTTTTCGATTATACGACCAACCTTTGAAATAGCTTCGATCATAGTTTCATCATCTATTTCTAAAGTTTCTAGTGCATCTGGACCGGGCTTATATACTGCTGGGAGTTTTTCTTCGTTAATTCTTTGAATCGCTGGCAGTGACCAATGAGAAAGAGCTGTCTCAGTTGTATCTCGTAATATTAAAGAATTGTCACCAAAAGAAACTAAGACTTCACGTCGCTGACTGTCGCTGGTTTCTTTCCACAACCCAGTGCATTCCAAGCGTTCATATTCTTTTAGTGCGGTCATTTTTTTATATCCATTTGTAGGACATTCTTCTTTGCAATCCTACTATGAGTTAGTTTTTTGTCGAAGTTCAAACTTTTGTATTTTACCAGTTGAGGTTTTTGGAAGGTCTTCAAAAAAAACATACTTTGGAGTTTTAAACCCTGCTAATTGAGTTCTTGCAAAGGCTATTAGCTCTTTTTCGCTGACTTTTAGTCCTTCTTTAAGCTCCACAAACGCACAAGGTACTTCTCCCCACTTTTCGTCTGCTTTGGCTACGACCGCACACAACATAACAGAAGGATGACCCATTAGCACTCCTTCGACCTCCACCGAGCTTACATTTTCACCTCCAGAGATAATTATATCTTTAGCCCTGTCAGCGATTTGAATATAATTATTATCATGCATTACAGCTATATCGCCAGAATGAAAAAAACCACCTGAAAAAGCCTCTCTTGTTGCCTCTGGATTCTTGTAATAACCCTTCATCACGGAGTTTCCTCTAATTACAATTTCACCAAGGGTTTTACCATCCTTAGGTATTTCTTTTTGGCCCTCATCCAAAACAGTGATTTCTTCCATCATAGGAAAAGCAACACCTTGACGGGCTTTGATTTTTGATTTTTGTTCTTGTGGCTCATCGTCCCATTTTTCATCCCAAATACATTCCGTGACGTGTCCGTAAGTTTCAGTTAGCCCATAGACTTGGGTTACATTGAAGCCCATTGCTTCAATAGCAGCCAAGGTTGTTGGTGCTGGTGGAGCTCCTGCTGTAAAGATCTCTACTGTATGAGAAAATGTTTTTTTATCTTCCTCAGGACAGTTGATTATTGAATTTAATACAATGGGTGCTCCTCCGAGGTGAGTAATATTTTCTTCAGATATTGATGTATAGATTGATTTTGCTGTGACATCCCTACAACAATAGACTGCTCCACCGAGCATTGGCATCATCCAAGTATGATTCCATCCATTGCAATGGAACAACGGGACAATGATTAATAGCTTGGGATATAACTGTAATTTCCAACTTACAACTGTACCCATCGTCATCAAATAGGCTCCACGGTGATGGCATACTACCCCTTTTGGCTGCCCAGTAGTACCTGAGGTGTAATTAAGTGATAAACTCTCCCATTCATCTTGGGGTAGTCGCCAAGAGAAATTTTTATTACCAGTATGTAATAATTCCTCATATTCTAAGTGATCACCGGATTTTGGAAAACCGGCACTTTTATCTTCAACTTCTATAATTTCTGGTCCCAAACCTGTACACATATCCTTGGCCTGTTTGGCTAGCGATAGGAACTGCGTGTCAACTAATACGATTTTAGCTTCACCATGATCAAAAATATAAGCAACTGTTTTAACATCGAGACGAGTATTAATTGTATTTATTACCGCACCAGCGGCAGGAATACCAAAATGAGCCTCAACCTGAGCTGGTATGTTAGGAAGAATAGTAGCTATGACATCTCCGGGGCTTATACCACGCGCTACTAGGCTTGAGGCCAATAGCGTTACACGCTGGTGATACTGTAAGTAATTATATTTCTTTAATCTGTAAGATAATGCCAACCGGTTGGGAAATGCAATTGACGCTCGTTTTAAATGAGATAATGGGGTTAGAGGTACATAGTTTGCTCTTGTCTTTTCAAGCCCTTGTTCATTAGACATCCAACCCATCAATCAACTCCTTTAATGTTGTTTAAAAATTCTGTTTAGCTCAAAGAAATATTATTTAGGATTGTGTAAACGCTCTTTTCATTAAGTCATAAGGGTGTTTCCAGCCTGGTTGATCAGAAATTCTAGTTAACCATGTGTTGATATTCGGCCATTCACTTCTGTTAAATCCAAATGGTTCATCATAAAAAAGATATCCGCAACAAGATAAGTCGGCCACACTAATAGAGCTCCCCACAAGCCAATCGCGATCAGCTAGAGCATTATCAAGTACGCTGAGAGCTACTTGAATTCTCCCACTTAAAAAATTTATTGCCCCCTCAGGCCTTTTATCTGATGGTAAGAAATTCATAAGAAACCGTTGAATTCCTACTTGACTAGACATTTTGTGATTGTCCCATAGTACCCAACGTAAAGTTTCATATTTATCATCAAGCTCTCCCCCAAGTTTACCAGTTTTGTCGACAATAAACTGTTGGATGGCTCCTGACTGAGAAAGTGTTACTCCTTCATCAGTTACTAATGTGGGGACCTCTCCCATTCCATTTATTTTCTTATACTCTTCTGAACGGGCCTCCCCTTTGAAAAAATCTACAAAAATTGGCTCCCATTTTACTCCAGCTAACTCCATAGTTATCGCAGCTGTATACGCATTACCTGATTCACCAAAACAGTATAGTTTCATTTTGCTCTCCTTTAATTTTCAAATATTGTATTAATAAAAAACTCTATCTCTTAAATATTTAATAGAGTTTATACCTAATGGTAGATTTTTTAAAAGGCATAACTTAAGTTTAATGGCATAAGATATTCCTATAGATATTCTGGGAGTTACGATGACCTTGACCTTACCTAAAAGTTAGGAGTTAAGTAGATTAAGTTCTGTATGCACGAGGAAATCAAATCAATTGAACCAAGATCGTTTAATAATGGCAAGGAATTTTATTAATTCTCTTCCTCATGCTTGCTATATGGGAATGAGAATTGATGAAATAGGTTTAGGGTTTGCTGTTATGTCAATGCCCTATAACGCTACAGTTAATGGTGATTTAACAAAGAAAAAAATTCACTCTGTTGCTGTATCTGGTTTGATAGATACTTGCGGTGGTTTGTCAGTATTAGTACATCAATTGCTACCCTTAAAAACTGCTACTATGAGCCTACGGATTGATTATTTAAGGCCTGTGGCCATTGATCAGGAGGTTAGAGCAAGAGCTGAGTGTTATTATATTTCAGATTCTGTTGCTTATGTAAAAGCCATAGCCAACGATAATTCGTCAAGTGACCCTATAGCGACGGCAGTGGGTACATTCTCGGTTATTGAGGGGAGAGTAACCTCATAATGGATCATATAATTAATACTTCTGTATTAGCTAAACATTTATCAATGGACTATGTTTTAAACAAATTTTCTTCGACTTCCACTTATATGAAGTTTCTAGATATACGTTTTATAAAGGAAAATAACTCGTATATTTCGGTGTTACCGTATAAGCCGAACTTAATAGGGAACCATGATCTAAAGGTGTTACATGGAGGTGTAACTGTGGCATTGCTTGAGTTTACAGCAATGGCCCAAATACTGTATGGGAATGAAAATGGTACGTCGTGTCAAGGCACTAAGCTTGATGATAGCGACGTTGAGCAACCAAAAGCCAAAGTAATTGATATCAATGTGGATTACTTGCGACCTGGTTTAGCTGAAGATTCTTTTGCAATTGCCCGAATTGTTCGTACAGGTCGCCGCTTTGCTTGGGTGCACGTTGAAGCATGGCAGGAGGACTATAAGAAAATCTTTGCGCAAGCGTCTGTTCATTTTTCAATAGCATCAAAGTGAACTCTGCTATGACAAATAAGATCACTCACCGAAGAGTTTTGACAATTGCTGTTCCAATCTTAATATCTAATTCGACGATTCCAATTTTGGGGGCAGTTGATACAGCGGTGATTGGACAGTTAGGAGAGCCTTCTGCTTTAGGGGCTGTGGGTATCGGTGCAATAATTATAACTGCTATTTATTGGATCTTTGGTTTCTTGAGAATGGGTACAGTAGGTCTAACCTCCCAAGCATTCGGAGCTCGAGATCATGCAGAAGTAGATGCAATGTTAGGTCGGTGTCTAATAATTGGTTTCCTTGCTGGCCTAATTATAATCCTTATACATTCGATAATCTTTAAGTTTGCACTTTATATGTCACCGGCATCACCAGAGGTTGAGAGCTTTGCCTTTAGTTATATGAGAATTAGAATTTACTCAGCTCCAGCAGCAATTTCTTTATTCGCTATCACGGGTTGGCTTATAGCTCTTGAGCGTACAAAATCAATTTTAGTAATCCAGCTCTTAATGAATAGTTTGAACGTATTTCTTGATATTTTGTTTGTTTCTTTCCTTGAGTGGGAAATTGAAGGGGTTGCATATGCAAGTCTTATAGCTGAGTGGTGCGGTTTAATTGCTGGTTTATATTTTTGTCGGGACCGATTGATTGCAAAAGATTTCTTTCACTTATCTCGGGTTTTTGATAAAATTAGATTAGCTAAGATGATTAGTGTAAATAGTGATATTTTGCTTAGATCATTACTTCTGGAAATGGCTATTATTTCTTTCCTGTTTATAGGGTCGGACTTTGGAGATGTTGCGTTAGCTTCAAATCATATACTGATACAGTTTTTACATATAGTCTCATACGCATTAGACGGATTTGCTCACGCGGCGGAAACTCTCGTTGGACAGTCGGTGGGTGCCCGAAATAGGAAAAGTTTTAGGCGAGCAGCTATATTAACTACAGCTTGGGCTGGAGCTATGGCAATTGTCTTTGTGTTAATTTTTTGGTTCTTTGGTGGTTGGCTTATTGATATAATGACAGTCTCTCCGGATGTTCGTGTTGAAACACGGTTGTACCTCCATTTTCTTGCTATATTGCCCTTAATTGGATTATTTGCATATATGTTAGATGGTATTTTTATAGGTGCTACCCGCACTCGGGACATGCGTAATATGATGTTTATTTCATTTTTAGGGTACTTAATTGTATTAGTTCTGTTAGTTCCGTCATTGGGCAATAACGGTCTTTGGATAGGCTTAATCGTGCTTTATGTTTTGAGGACTGTTACATTAGCTTCCAAGTATCCTGCATTAGAAGCCAGTATTTAATTTATACTTTTTTATCATAAAATCGGTCGTAATTAAAAAATTATAACCATTTTTCTTTTTTGGATCCAATAGCTGTCTTTAATTCTTGATGTCCGTCTGCATGAAGTAATTTGTCTAATCCGAAACAGATTTTATTAATTACAGAAAACCCTTCGTAAACAAGCGCTGTGTATAGTTGAATAGCGCTAGCTCCAGCGCATATTTTATCGTAAGCATCCTCTGCAGAGCTTACTCCACCAACCCCAATAATAGGTAATGAGCCATTTGTTACATGAGATATTTTAGCAATCATTCTTGTAGAAATATCTTTTAAAGGTTTACCAGAGAGCCCTCCTATTTCATTACGTGAACTACTAGTAAGGTTTCTCCTAGATATAGTAGTATTGGTAGCTATAATCCCATCGACGTTTGACGCAGTAACAACGCTTATTAGATCTTCTAGTGCTTGATCTTTAAGATCTGGAGAGATTTTTACAAAGATAGGTATATTTTTTTTTAATTTCTTTTTTACCCCTTCAAGTTTCAAAAGTAAGATCTTTAGATTGTCTGGCTCTTGGAGCTCTCTTAGTTTGCTCGTATTTGGGGATGAAATATTTAAAGTAGCAAAGTCTACGAAATCTCCGCATTCTAAAAGAACTTTAGAATAGTCTTCTATACGGTTTTTACTGTCTCTATTAGCTCCTAGGTTAATTCCTACTGGAACTTTTGAGAAACTACGCTTGAGCTTACTTCCTATGACTTTCATACCTTTATTATTAAAGCCCAAGCGGTTAATAATTGCCTTGTCTCTTTGAAGACGAAAAAGTCTTGGTTTTGGGTTTCCATCTTGTGGTAAAGGGGTTACGCCACCGATTTCTAAAAAACCAAAACCCAGTTTTGAAAGACTGTTGATTGCTTCAGCATTTTTATCAAACCCAGCGGCTAATCCGATAGGATTTTCTAAATTAAGTCCAGCAAAATTAATATTAAGGGAAGGTGCGCTGTAATTTGTGATAGAAGGGGATAGTTTTAACCCTAATGCCTTAATTGCTAAATTATGAGATAGCTCAGGGTTGAGTTTATTTAGAAGTTTTAGACTGATTTTTTCGTTTAAGCGCATTGTAAGAATTCTGGAAATTCGTGTTTGAAGTTTTTCCAAGGTAGGTTACTGCTGCCTAGAATCTCCCCATAACTCCAGTCTCTATATAAATGTGGAAACTTATTATTGCCTCTAGAAAGTTCCCATTTTAATTTTTCTCCAAGAGTACTAGCCTCAGTCCATACAAGGGAAAGGTTTTCTTGACCATAAAAATGCTTTGATGCTGTTTCCTTAACTTGCTTTGCGGTTGAAAAGTGGATGTAACCGTCAGTCAAATCAACTCCCAACCCTGTAAATGTACCACTTTTTTTAAATATCTCTAAATTAGCTTGCGGCATTATTTTATAAATAAGCATAGATATTTAATTTCTCCATAGTAACTGTTAAGATAAAATTTATATTATATTTTTTTTAAATTTAGGCATTCTGGAACGGGAGTAAGTACTTTTCCATTCCTTTTGAATTCAATTAAATTATTTAATGTAAGTTCTCCCATTGCCGCGCGTGTTTCAAAAGTAGCGCTACCAACGTGAGGCAGTAATGTTACGTTACTCATATGTATTAATTCATCAGGTACATTTGGTTCACTTTCAAAAACATCTAAAGCTGCATAACCTAGTCTTCCATCTTCCAGAGTTTTAATTAGTGCGGTCTGATCAACTACTGAACCTCTAGCAATATTTATTAAAGTACCGGTTGGGCCCAATGCAGTAAGTATTTCTTCATTAACTAACTTATTTGTTTTTATTCCTCCTGGAGTGATACATATTAAGACCTCACAATCACGTGCCATAGTTTTTAAGTCTTTGTAATATGTATATGGGACATCCTTTGGGGACCGTGAGTGGTATAGTATTTTAGGGTTAAACATAGATAATCTTGAGGCAATTTCTTGACCAATCCTCCCCATTCCTAACATACCTACTATTCTATTATCTGGCGATCGTGAGTATGGAGCCATACCTTCTAACTTCCAACGGCCACTTTTTAGATAGGCTTCATTAAAACTAAATTCTCTAAAGCTATTTAGGAATAGCATGATGGTTGTATTTGCAACCTCAGCATTTAATACGTCGGGGGTATGAGTAACGATTATACCGCGGTCTGCGCAGAAAGTGGCGTCAATTGAATCATAGCCTACTCCATTCGAAGATATTATTTCAAGATTTTCAAGTTTCTCTATTATGTTGTTATGAACACCAACAAAGCCTGTAGTTGCAACCGCACTTATTTTGTCACCTTGTTCTACCAAGAACTTTTCAAAGTTACTTATCTCAATTGCTCTATGTACGATAAACTCAGCCTTGAGAATGCCTAGATCCTTGTCTGGCATATTCCCCATTATTAGTATTTCACTCATCTTATTTATCCTGATCTACAACTTGTCGCTGTTTTCCGAGTTTTTCAATTTCTAGCTCCATTAAATCACCTTTCTTTAGGTATATAGGCTTTGGCTTCATACCCATCCCTACGCCGGGAGGTGTTCCTGTTGATATAAGATCCCCTGGATAGAGGGTCATGAGGGAACTTAAGTGTTCGATAATTTTTGCTACTGAAAAAATCATTGTTTTGGTGTTTCCAGTTTGCATTCTCTTTCCGTTTATATTGAGATGCATTGATAAGTTTTGTGGGTCAGGAATTTCATCAGGGGTTACTAACCACGGTCCAGTTGGTCCGTATGTGTCGCAACTTTTACCTTTTGTCCATTGGCCGGATAATTCTGTCTGAAATTCCCTTTCTGACACGTCGTTTACAATACAATAGCCCATAACGTAACCTAGCGCTTCAGTTTCAGTTACGTACTTTGCCTTTTTACCGATTACTACGCCTAGCTCAACCTCCCAATCAGTTTTCACAGATCCTCTAGGCATAAAAATCGTATCATT
>CAJIZW010000023.1 GCA_905181985.1 uncultured Paracoccaceae bacterium
TGGCTGTGATTATGTTGAAAAATGTCTTACTAATATTCCTCAAACTATTGTCGAGCTATCAAAACAAAGGCTTTTGGATGGACTAAAAACTGATGAACGCCCCTCTCCTTTATATATAAAAAGTGCAGATGCTTCTCCTCAAAGTACTCTCCCGCCTAATATTTTAAAATGACACCTGAAGAATTATCAACTCTGCATCATAAATGTTTTTTACAACCTAGGCCCTGGTCACCTAACGAATTCAGGCAACTGTTGGGGAGCTGTTTCTTAGTAGAAAGATCAAATGCGTTCTTACTTGGTAGGTTCATTTTTGATGATGCAGAAATACTTACGTTAGCTGTCTCTCCGCGCGAGCGCAGAAAAGGGGTAGCATCACTTTTAGTGAAGGAGTTTTTTTTAAAGGCTACAGAACAAGGTATAAAACGTGTTACCCTTGAGGTCGCAGAAGATAATCTCCCCGCTTTAGCCCTGTATAATAGCTTTCATTTTATTAACATTGGAAGGAGAGAGAAGTATTACAAGTCCATTAATCAACAAAAAAATGTAGCCGCTTTGGTTTTGTCATGTGATTTACTGTTAACTAACCAATAGGTAAAAATGTTATTTTAACCAGTTGGTAAGATTTATTACCCTAATTCAACAAATTATATTGACGATTCCCATTATAAAGTACCTTAATAGGCCTTCTAATTTAATAGAAATTATTGAATTAACTAAATTAATTAGTTAACATAGACGTTTAAAATTAACTGGGGGTTAAACCATGAATATAAAAAACTTAATAACAAGTGCGGCTACTATTTTATCTGTAAGTGCATTTGGTGCTTTAGCAGAACCTGCCTTAATATACGACTTAGGCGGGAAATTTGATAAATCCTTTAATGAGATGGCTTTCTCTGGAGCAGAACGATGGAAAGCTGATACTGGTGGAAATTACAAAGAAATAGAGCTGTCTTCCGAAGCGCAACGTGAGCAGGCATTACGTCGATTTGCAGAAAATGGCAACAACCCTATTGTAATGGCAGGTTTTGCATTCTCAACTGTGCTTGGTGAGGTGGCAAAAGACTATCCAAACACAAGATTTGCGGTAATTGACGGATATGTTCCAGATCAGAGTAACGTACTAAATATTGGATTTACAGAACACACCGGGTCATACCTAGTAGGTATGATGGCTGCGATGAAAACTAAAACTGGTACCGTAGGTTTTATTGGAGGAATGGATATTCCTATTATCAGCAGATTTGGGTGCGGATACATTCAAGGTGTAAAAGCTGTTAATCCAGATGTAAAAGTCATTTACAACATGACTGGGTCAACACCATCAGCTTGGAACGACCCGGTTAAAGGTGGTGAGCTTACTAAAGCGCAAGTTAGTCAAGGAGCTGATGTTGTCTATCATGCAGCTGGTGGTACAGGCGTAGGTGTTTTACAAGCAGCAGCTGATGCTGGAATTTTAGGTATCGGTGTAGATAAAAACCAAAATCATTTACACCCAGGAAAAGTTCTAACATCAATGGTTAAGCGAGTTGATACAGGTGTCTATGACTCCTTTAAAGCTGGAGCTGATCTGGCTGGCGGGTTCGCGACACTATCATTGGCAAATGGTGGAATAAGCTATTCAATGGATGAACATAACGTAGGTCTTGTTACCAAAGCGATGGTGGATGCTGTTGAAGAGGCTAAAGCGCACATTATATCTGGTGAATTAAAAGTTCATGATTACATGTCAGATTCTAGTTGCCCTGTTAAATAAGTGGTTAATTAAATGAAAGCGAAAATAAAAGGGGGGCGGCATAACAGTGCCGCCCCTTCTATTGAACTTATAAATATTTCTAAAGCTTTTGGAGCTGTGAAAGCCAATAGCAATATATCCATGCAAATAGCTCAAGGCACCATCCACGGTATTATAGGAGAAAATGGGGCAGGTAAATCTACTCTAATGTCTATACTATATGGTTTTTATAAAGCCGATAAAGGAGAAATCCTTATAGATGGCTCTAAAGTCAATATCACGAATTCAAAGGATGCTATAAATTCTGGAATAGGAATGGTTTTTCAACACTTTAAGTTGGTAGAGAATTTTACTGTTCTGGAAAATGTTATTCTTGGCGTCGAAGGTGGCCCACTATTAGGTCCTTCTATTTCTAAAGCAAGAAAAGATTTAAAAGTCTTAGCGAAAGAGTATGAATTAAATGTTGATCCTGATGCAACGATTGACTCTTTAGGCGTTGGGCTAAGGCAAAGAGTCGAAATTTTAAAAGCTTTATATAGAAAAGCAAGAATACTTATCCTTGATGAGCCAACCGGCGTTCTTACGCCAGCCGAAGCAGATCACCTTTTTAGAATCTTAAACAATCTAAAGAAGGAGGGGAAAACAATAGTTTTTATTACGCATAAACTCAGAGAAGTAATGGAAATCACAGATACTGTAAGCGTAATGAGGCAAGGAAAAATGACCGCTACGGTAAAAACAAGTGAAACTAATCCAAGTGCTTTAGCAGAACTAATGGTAGGAAGAAAGGTTCTCCTAAGGGTCAATAAACAAACATCGACACCAGGCAATACAACATTAGAAATAAATAACCTTAATGTAATCGATAATCAGGGGGTTCAGCGACTAAAAGATATCTCATTATCAGTAAGAGCCGGTGAAATTTTAGGAATAGCTGGGGTAGCTGGAAACGGACAATCAGAGTTATTGGAGGTTTTAGGTGGGATAACAGAGGCTTCCGGGTCAATCAAAATGAATGGAAAAGAAATAGCACTAAGGGGCCGCGAAGCCAACGGACAGTCCCGGCGTATCCAAGGTATTGCCCATGTTCCAGAAGACAGACAGCATTTAGGCCTTATAATGGAATTTCAGGCGTGGGAGAACATAGCGCTAGGGTATCATAATAGTAAAGATTATCAGTA